>DATJTR010000493.1:0-11460 GCA_035503215.1 Pirellulales bacterium | reverse complement strand
CGGCGCGCCGGACGAAAAACCGGAAGACGAACCGGCAAGAACGGCCGACAAAGACCCGGTCCGCGAGCGCATCGCCCAGGCCGAACAGCGAATGCGCGAGGCTCAGCAAAAACTGGCTGAAGCTCTCCGCCAGCAAGGAGTGCAAAAGCAGGAAGAAGCCAAGCGCGAACTGGAGCTGGCCAAGGCCGAGCTGGAAGCGATCCTGCGTCAACTGCGCGAGGAAGAGATCGGCCGCACGCTGGCCATGCTCGAAGCCCGCTTCCGCAAAATGCTGGAAATGCAAAACCAGGTCAACACCGGCACGCAGCGGCTCGACAAGGTGCCGCAGGAGGAGCGCGATCACGACGATGAAATCGAGGCCGGCCGGCTCAGTCGGCAAGAAGCGGCGATCGTCGTCGAAGCCAACAAGGCCCTGGCCGTGCTGCACGATGAAGGCTCGGCCGTCGCGTTCCCCGAAGCCGTGACCGATTTGCGCGACGACATGGAGCAGGTCGTCGTGCGGCTGGCACAAAGCAAGGTGGACGGGCTCACGCAAGGCTTGGAGCACGACATCGTCGTCTCGCTGGAAGAAATGATCGCCGCTTTTCACACGGCGCAAAAACAAAAAGGTCCGCCTCCCAAGGGGGCCGCGTCGGGCTCGGACCACGAATCGCCTCTCGTCGACGATCTCTCGGAAATCAAGATGATCCGCTCGATGCAGGTTTGGGTGAACGACCGCACCAAGCGCTACACCGAAATGAGCAAAAACGAAACGGCCGATTCGCCCGACGTGATCGACGCCCTGCGCCGCCTGGCCGATCGCGAACAGCGCATCCATCGCGTCACGCGCGACATCGTCGTGGGGAGGAATAAATGACCTTCCGCCACGTCGCGCGCCGATGCACGCTCGCCGCCATTTCCTTCGCCGCCATCTGTATTTTCCCGCTCACCGTGCGCACGGCCTCCGCCGACAGCGTCTCGGCGAATGGGGGCTCGGCCGAACGCGCCGCCGCCGAAGCGACCGATGGGCCCACCTGGCAGCCGGCCCGAGGCAGTGAAGTCCGCCGCCAACTCATCGAGTGGTTGGCTGCCCACCCGGGGACCGAGCAAGTCCGCGCGCAGGTCGAAACCGATTGGGCCTCGGCCGACGATTGGTCGGCCGACCAGCTTGTCGATCGCCTGTCCGAAGCGTTTGCCGCGGCCGATCCGGCGGCCCGGGAGCTAGTCGATTTGTGCTCCTATCCGCGGCGAGGGCTGAATCCGCCCGGCTTCGCTTGGCTCGACGACGCCGGCCTGCCCGCCTTCCAGCGCAATAATCTCCGGCTGCTCTATGGCCGTTGGCTGGTGCAAGCAAACCTCTACGACGAGGCCCTTTCCCAGCTTCAATCGCTAAAGCCGGAAGAGGTGGTAGATCCCTCGGCCCTGCTGTTTTACCAGTCGGTGGTCTATCACCGGCTGCTCAAAAAAGAGGCAGGTCTGAACGCTCTTGTGCGTTTACTCGAACCCGGACACGAGATTCCGCGTCGTTATGTGTCGGTGGCACGACTCATGCAGTCCGACCTTTCGCCGCTGAAGGACGACTCGCTCGACCACATCGCCCGGCGGATGGACGATATCCGGCGGCGGCTGGATTTGGGACGGTCGGGGCCGAAAACGCGGGAGGTGGAGGACGGGGTCATCAAATCGCTCGACAAATTGATCGAGGAACTCGAACAGCAAGCCGCCGCAGCGGCGGCCGCCGCGGCCCAAGGGGGAGCCAACCCCGTCCCCTCGGCCCCGGCTCAAGACAGCATGCCCATGGGGGGCAAAGGACCCGGCAACATCGTGCAACGCGATATCGGCCACAAAGCCGGCTGGGGCGATCTCCCTCCCCACCAACGCCAGGAAGCCTTGCAGCAAATCGGCAAGGAGTTTCCTGCCCATTACCGCGACGTCATCGAGCAGTATTTCCGCAAACTGGCGACCGAAGAAAGCCCGCCTCCGTGATGCATCCTGCGATTTTGATCCACCGGCGCGGGCAAAACCCGGCAGCCCGGCTTGGAAGCTGCGCCCTGCTCGCTGCGCTCTGCGCGCTACTCAGCATCGCGCACGCCTCGCACGCGTTTGGGTCCGCGACGCGCATCGTTGCCAGCACGGTCGATGGCCAATCGGTCCACGGCACGCTCGTCGAACTGTCGGTCGACGGCGTGACGACCGACGAGCCGGCCTGGCGGGCCCTGGTGAAACTGCCGGCCGCGCGACTGGCCTCGGTCGCCCCGGCCCGTGAGCATGTTCCCCCGGCCGCACCCACCACGATTCTCGTCTCGGTGGCCGATGGATCGCTCTTGGCAGCCACGAGTTTTCAAGCGCATGATGGTGTGGCCGAAGTCCGCTTGACCAACGGCCGCTCGCTGTCGATTCCGACCAAACGCATCGATTGGGTTCGCTTCCATGCCGCCGGCGGCGAAGATCCGCTCGCCGACCAATGGACCGAGTTGGTCGCCGGCGCGACGGGCCAGCGGTCGGCCGGCACGACCGCCACCGACTCGGAGCGGACCAAATCCGGTCCGGCCACGGCCGACGTCCTCGTGCTGCACAAGAAGCAAGAGCTCGACTATCTCGAAGGGGTCATCGGCCGGGTGGCCGATGACTCGGTCGTGTTCGAAGTCGATGGCGAACCGGCCACGGTCAAGCGTTCGCGGATCGAGGGATTGATTTACTATCGAGCGAAAAAAGACGAACTGGCCGACGCTGCCGCGGTGGCCATGGTTCGCGGAGGGAGCCGCTTGCAAGTCGCCTCCATCGCCCTGGCCGCCGACGACGTCAAGCTGTCCACCCCCGGCGGAGTGGAGCTGTCGCTCCCCCTGGACGATCTCGACCGGGTCGATTTCTCCTCGGCCAATTCGCAGTTCCTCAGCGATCTGGAACCGGAAAGCTTCGCCTACGTCCCCTACTTCGGCGGCAAGGACCAGCCGGCCAGCCTGGCCGAGTTCTACAAGCCACGCCGCGACGTGTCCTTCGATTTGAATCCGCTCCGCCTCGACGGCAAAACCTACTCCAAAGGATTGTCGATGCACGCCCGCAGCACGGTCGTCTATCGGCTTCCCGGCAAGTTTCGCCGCCTGGCGGGCGTGGTCGGCATCGACGACGCCGTGCGCGACGGCGGCGACGCCCGGCTCGAAATCCGCGGCGACGGTAAAATGTTATGGGAGACCCCGCTCCGCGGCACCGAACCGGCCCAGGCGATGGACGTGCCCATCGCGGGCGTGAAGCGGTTGGAGATTCTGATCGACTTCGGCGCCGATTTCGACGCCGGCGACGTGGTCGATCTGGGCGACGCCAAGGTGACCCGATGAAACGTTTCACAGGCCATGAAGGCCGTTCGGCCGTCGCGTGGTTGATCGCACTCGCGCTATCGGCTTCGCTCGCGCGGCCGGCCGCGGCGGCGGTCGAAGTCGATCCGGCCGTTCGCGCGGCCGAGACGAACCGCGTGGCCGTCGTCGAGCGGGCCAGCGCGCCGAGCGTCGCCGTGTTCGCTCCCGGCGGACAAGGGGGCGGGTCGGGCGTGGTGATATCGCCCGACGGCTATGCCTTGTCGAACTTTCACGTTACCCAGGCCTGCGGCGCCGCGATGAAGTGCGGCATGGTCGACGGCCGGCTGTACGACGCCGTGATCGTCGGCGTCGATCCGACCGGCGACGTGGCCCTGATCAAGCTGCTCGGCCGCGACGATTTTCCCGTGGCCGAGATGGCCGACAGCGATCGCGTTCGCACCGGCGACGGCTGCTTCACGATCGGCAATCCGTTCCTCTTGGCCACTGATTTCAAGCCCAGCGTGGCCTACGGCGTCATCTCCGGCGTGCATCGCTATCAATATCCGGCCGGCACGCTGCTGGAATATGCCGACTGCTTGCAGGCCGACGCGGCGATCAATCCGGGCAACTCGGGCGGACCCTTGTTCGACGACCAGGGCCGGCTGATCGGCATCAACGGTCGCGGCTCGTTCGAGAAGCGGGGCCGCGTGAACGTCGGCGTCGGCTATGCCATCTCGATCAATCAGATCAAGAATTTTCTCGGCCACCTGAAGAGCGGCCGCGTGGTGGACCATGCCACGCTCGGCGCCCGCGTGGCCAGCGACGCCCAGCGCCGCGTGGTCGTTGACGACATTTTGTCCAGTTCCGACGCCTTCCGTCGCGGCCTGCGCTATGGAGACGAAGTCCTCAATTTCGCCGGCCGGCCCACCGGCAGCGTCAACGGCTTCAAGAACGCGCTAGGCATCTATCCCAAGGGTTGGCGCGTGCCGCTCACCTATCGCCGCGAGGACCGCATCGTCGACATCCTCGTCCGCCTGGCGGGCGTGCATGCCGAGGTCGAGCTGGCCGAATTGCTTGATGCCCAGGTCGAGCCCGACAAGGCACCCCACGGCCCGCATGGTCGCCGCCCGCAAGCCCCCAAGCCGGGCGAAAAGCGCCCCGACGGCCGTCGTCCCGACGCCCCGCGCCCTCCCGATGGCAAGTTGCCCGACGGCAAAACGCCTGACGAAAAACCGGCGGACAAACCGGCCGATGACGACGCACCCGGCGCCCCGCGCGATCCAGAAAAACCGCAGCTAGCCGGCGGCCGCGCCGCGCAGCCGATGCCCACAATCGTCAAAGAGCATTTCATCGCCCGACCGGGCTACGTGAACTATTACTTCAACCAGTTGAACACCGACCGCGTTTGGCGGGCCCTGGCCAGCCGTGGCGATCTATCGGCCTTGGCCGGACGGTGGCGGATCAGCGGCACCGTCGCCTCGGGAGGCGAATTCGAAATCGAACTTTCCGATCGCTTGGCGATCGTCCGCATCCCCGGCGGCGAGGCCAAGTGCGACCTGACCGGCTCGCTCGATCAATCGCTCGGGCCCCCAGGCAGCGGTGGCTTGCTCGTCACCTTGGCCATGTGGCGGCGGCTGTTGGCCGCGGGGCCAAAACAATTCGGCGACCTGTACTACCTGGGCACGAATCCCGTCCCCGATCGGTCGGGTCTGGCCGACGTCCTCGTCGGCACGCACGGCGGGGTGGAAACCCATTTTCTCGTCGATCCGGGGGATGGCGGGCTGCGACAAGTGGAAATGTGGCCCGACGACGGCGCCGATCCTTGCGAGCTCTATTTCGCCGACTATCAGGAGCACGACGGCCGGATGTTGCCCGGCAAAGTCGAAGTCCATTTCGGCGACGCGGTCTATCAGGTTTTTGAGTGCAAGCGATTCGCGTTCGAATCGGCCGGAGAGGAGTAAACTTGCCGCGATTTCGTACTTTGGTTCGCCACTTGCCACGCGCCGCGATGATCGCGCTCGTGGCCGTCGCCTGGCTGGCGCAGTTTGCTGCGGTGCGCGCCGCCGAGGTTGCGCCCACGGGCAAGGGGGCTGCCTCGCCGTCGCCGGGCGCCTCGGCACAGGCCACGGGCATCGATGCGGCCCAGCCCAAGATGGTCAAAATCTACGGGGCCGGCGGCTTCGAGGGGCTCGAAGCCTATCAAAGCGGCTTCCTTATCTCGGCCGAAGGACACATCCTCACCGCCTGGAGCTACGTGCTCGACACCGACTATCTCACCGTCATGCTGGCCGACGGTCGCAAGCTGGAGGCCAAGCTGGTCGGGGCCGATCCGCGCTTGGAAATCGCCGTCGTCAAAGTCGAGGGCCAATCGCTCGATCACTTCGATCTCGCTCGCCCGGCCGTTGCCGACGTCGGCACGCGGGTGTGGGCCGTGAGCAACCTGTTCGGCGTGGCCACCGGCGACGAGGCCGACAGCGTGCAGCACGGCGTGGTGGCCGCCAAGACGCAGCTCGACGCCCGTCGCGGCGTCTACGAGACGCCCTATCACGGCCCGGTCTACGTGCTCGACTGCATTACCAACAATCCGGGCGCGGCCGGCGGCGCGCTCGTCAACCTGAAAGGCGAATTGCTGGGCATGCTCGGCAAGGAGCTGCGCAATTCGCAAAACAACATCTGGCTGAACTACGCCGTCCCGCTCGATCAATTCGCCACGAGCGTCGACGACATCATCGCCGGCAAGGCGCACGCCGTGGCCGACACGCCGGCCACCCCGGCGATGAAAGATGGCCAGGGGATCGATCTGGCCGAGCGCGGCGTCGTGCTTGTGCCCGACGTGCTGGAGCGCACGCCTCCGTATATCGAACAGGTGCGGCCGCGCACCCCCGCCGCCGAGGCCGGCCTGAAGGCCGACGACCTCGTGGTCTTTGTCGGCGAGCACCTGGTGCAATCGCTGCAGGCTCTGGCCGCGGAAATGAAACAACTCGACTCCGCCGGCGAAGTCCGGCTGTTCGTCCTTCGCGACCAGCAGCTCGTCGACGTCGTGCTCCCCCCCGCCAAGGATGACGCGCCCGATGTCAAACCTTAGGCGAGCGAATCAACCGATGATTTCCTCAAGAATCACTAACCCGACGCGCAAGCGAGGGTTCTTCGTTCTTCTCGCCGACGCTCGTGCGCGGATCACAAGCCCGAAGCGCGAGCGAGGGTTCTTCGTCTTGCGCCCCTCGCGGGTACTCGCCGCAGGCGGGTGGCGTCGGGTTAGTGGACTGCTCTGCGCGCTCATCGGCATTGCCGCGTTCGCCGCGCCGTGCACGGCCTTCGCTGCCCAATCGCTCGCCGAGCTCGAAGAGCGCGCCATCCAAGCCGCCGTCGCCCACGTCGCTCCGGCCGTCGTGAAGATCGAAACCGTCGGCGGCCTGGAGCGGGTCGGCCAACTGCTCGTCGGCACCGGGCCCACCACCGGGCTGGTGGTCGATCCCGAAGGGCTGATCATCTCCAGTGCCTACAATTTCATTCAGCGCCCCGATTCGATCCTGGTCACGCTGGCCGACGGCACGCGACTGCCTGCCAAACTCGTGGCGACCGATCACAGCCGGATGCTGGTGCTGCTCTCGGTCCATCCCTCCGCGCCTCTTGCCGCCGCCGAAGCCGTGCCGGCGGATCAGATGCACGTCGGCCAATGGGCGATTGCCGTCGGCCGCACGCTGTCCGCCGACTCGCCGAACGTGTCGGTCGGCATCGTCAGCGCGCTCGACCGGGTCTGGGGCCGGGCCATCCAAACCGACGCCAAAATCTCGCCCACCAATTACGGCGGCCCGCTGGTCGATATTTCCGGCCGCGTCTTCGGCCTGCTCGTCCCCCTTTCCCCCGAGTCCTCCAGCACGCTGGCCGGCGTCGAGTGGTACGACTCGGGCATCGGCTTTGCCGTGCCGCTCTCGGGCGTGCACAGCGTGCTCTCCCGGCTGGCCGCCGGCAACGATCTCTATCCGGGCGTGCTGGGCATCGCCATGAAGGCGGGCGACTTGATGTCGCAGCCGGCCGAGATCGCCGTTTGCCGGCCCCATTCCCCCGCCGCCGCCGCCGGCTTGCGTGCTGGCGACACGATTACCGAAATCAACGGCAAGCCGGTCACCCGCCAGGCCCAATTCAAGCAGGAGCTGAACCGCCACTACGCCGGCGACCACGTTCACCTGGTGGTCACCCGGTCGGGCGAGCGGCGCGAGCACGACGTCGAACTGGCCGAGAAGATCCAGCCCTACGAATTTCCGTTCGCCGGCCTGTTGCCGCTGCGACCGTTGGCCGGCAAGCCGGCCGAGCTGGTCGTCCGCTTCGTTTATCCCGACAGTCCCGCCGCCAAGGCAGGCATTCAAGCGGGAGACAAAGTCGTGACGCTGGCCGGCCAGGACGTGAAATCTTATGAAGACGCGATCGAGCGGCTCAAAAACCGCGAGCCGGGCGAAAAGATCGCTATCGGCCTGGAGCGCGAAGGGCAGCCGGTCACCGCCGAAATCGAGCTAACGCGTTTGCCGACCGACATTCCCCCCGAGCTGCCCGCCGCCCATCCGCCGGTCGAAACGAACGGTGCCGAGCCCGCCGTCGGCGTGATTCGTCTCGCCGCCGGCGATGACGCCAGCTCCGGCAAAGACCCCGCGGAAGAGAAAGGCGACGAAAAGAGCGACGACGGGGGCGACAAAAAAAAGGCCGTCGGTGACAAACCGGCTGCCAAAGGCACTCTGGCCTACGTCCCGACCGCGTACAAGTCCGATCTCCGCTACGGCGTCGTCGTCTGGCTGCACGGCAGCACGCCCGACAAGGCCGACGAGCTGGTCGCCCGCTGGAGGCCGCTCTGCGACGCGCACGATTTGATTCTAGTCGCTCCCACGGCCGCTGTGGGAGGCAAGTGGCAGACGGCCGACGTCGGCAAGATCAGCGAAGCCCTCGACGAAGTGTCGAAAAACTACTCCGTAGATCCGGCCCGCGTCGTGATTCATGGCTACGAAGGTGGCGGAGCGTTGGCCTATCTGTTCGGCTTCGGCCACGCCGACACGGTGCGCGGCGTGGCGGCGGTCGGCACTCCCCTGCCCGTCTGGCTGTCCGTTCCCGAGAACGATCCGGCCAACCGCCTGGCGATCTACTCGGCCACGGCCGCGACCGACGGGCTCACAGTCGCGGTCGACGCGGGGCTGGCCAAGCTGCGCGGGATGAAATATCCCGTCACGGCCAAGAAACTCGGCGACGAAGCCCGCTATCTCTCGGCCGACGAGCTCGACGAGCTGATCCGCTGGATCGACACGCTCGACCGCTTCTAGACGCGCTTGTTAGATTGGGGCAGCCCCAGCGCACTGCCGGATCGCCCTGCGCTCTGCGCAAGCTGCCATCGACCTGCGTTCTCTCTGCACGAAAACCGCCGTGAACATCGACCAGATTCGCCGCCGCATCGCCCCGGCACGGCAAGCGCTGCTCGCGCATCCGCTCTACGCCGATCTCGCGCATCCGGCCGCTCTGCGCGTTTTCATGCAGCATCATGTCTTCGCCGTGTGGGATTTCATGTCGCTGCTCAAGACGCTGCAGCTTGGCCTCACGACGGTCTCGGTCCCCTGGCTGCCGGCCTCGTCGGGCGTGGGGGCCCGGCTGGTCAACGAAATCGTGCTGGCCGAAGAGAGCGACGCCGACGGCCGCGGCGGCTTTGCCAGCCACTTCGAGCTCTACACCCGGGCGATGCGCGCCTACGGCACTTCCACCGCGGACATCGATCGCCTGCTCGCCCGCTTGCGTGCCGGCGAGCCGCTCGGCCAGGCCTTCGCTCGGGCCGAGTTGGCCGAGCCGATTCGCCGCTTCGTCGCGCACACCTTCGCCCTGATCGACTCGGGCGATTTGTGCCGCATTGCCGCCGCCTTCACCTTCGGCCGCGAAGACCTGCTGCCCGACGTCTTCCAGCAGATCGTCGATCGGCTCTCCCGCGGAGCCGACGGAAGGCTCGACGAGTTTCAGTTCTATCTCCAGCGGCACATTCAGCTCGACGGCGAAGAGCACGGCGCCCTGGCCACCCAACTAGTCGCGTCGCTCTGCGGCGACGATCCCACTCGCTGGCAGGCGGCCGAAGAGGCGGCCGTCGCGGCCCTCGCAGCCAGACGCGCCCTGTGGGATGCGATCCACGCCGCAATTCGTAGTGCTTAGCCAGGCGCAGGCGATGAAAGAGACCACGGCTATTCTCCATTCCGGCTTGCCCCGCGAGGGACCAGGCAGCGATGCCTCGACGCGCGAAGCACTCCGCCGTCTGCCGCCGCTGCCCGAAGAGCCGGTTGTCCTCGACTTGGGCTGTGGACCGGGACGCCAATCGCTCGTCCTCGCCCGCGTCCTTCGCGTCAAAGTGACCGCCATCGACATCCACCAGCCCTATCTTGATCAGCTCAGCCGAAGCGCAGAGGCAGAAAGGCTGGCTCAATTCATCGAACCGTGCCGGGCCGATATCGGGTCGCTCGACATTCCCGACGGCTCCGTTGACCTCGTCTGGTCCGAGGGTGCGGCATACATCATGGGCTTCCAAGAGTCGCTGCGCCGCTGGCGGCGTCTCCTCAAGCCGGCGGGGCTAGTGGCTGTCACCGAGCTGTGCTGGCTCACCGACGATCCGCCCGACGAGCCTCCGGCGTTCTGGCAGCGATCGTATCCGGCCATGGCGACTACCAGCGAAAACTGCCGCCGCGCCCGATCGGCGGGGCTCGACGTGCTCGGGAGGTTTACGCTGCCGGAATCAGACTGGTGGGATGAGTATTACAATCCGCTGCTACGCCGCATCGCCGAGCTGCGTCCGTCGGCCAATGCGCTTCTGGCGGACCATCTCGATCAGTCGGAGCAAGAGATCGAGCTTTTTCGCCGCCACAGCGGAGCGTACGGCTACGTTTTCTTCCTGCTCCGCGCGACGTGACGAAGCACGCTCGCTAACGCCCCGGCCAGCACCGTCAATCGCCTCGCGCTTCTTCGTCGGCCAACGTTTCGGGCCGGCCGGTCCAGCGCGGCATGCCGGGCACTTCGAGGTCGAACAAGTCGAGCGCGCGGGCGGCCGTGAAATCGACCAAATCGGCGATCGTCGTCGGCCGCGTGTAGAAGGCCGGCACCGGTGGCATGACGATGGCCCCCATTTCGGTCACGGCCAGCATGTTCCGTAGGTGGCCGGCGTGCAGCGGCGTCTCGCGCACCAGCAGCACCACGCGCCGTCTTTGCTTCAGGCACACGTCGGCCGCCCGGCTGAGCAGCGAACTGGTCACCCCCGAGGCGATTTCGGCCAGCGTCCGCACCGAGCAAGGGACGACGATCATCCCTAGCGTGCGGAACGAGCCGCTGGCGATCGCCGCCCCGATGTTTCCCGGCGCATAGACCACGTCGGCCAAGGCTTCCAAGTCCGCGCGCGACAGGGCCGTTTCGTAGCGCCGCGTCAGATGCCCGGCCTTGGAGACGATCAGATGGGTTTCGATTTCCGCCGCCCGCAGCAATTCCAGCACGCGCACGGCATAGGCGATGCCCGTCGCGCCGGTGATGCCGACAATCATGCGTGGCCGGGGGTTCTTCATCGCGCAGACATCCCAGTGCGATCCGTGGCTGCTGTTCTCATTTTAATCGGCCGGCGCTGGCCGGGTGGCGTGCCGCTCGCTCGAACATCATTTTTTCACGTAGTCGCTGCCGCGCACCACTTGCACGTCGGACATCCAGGCCACGATGGCGTATTTGTCGAAATAAATATGCGAGATGTGCGTCAGAATCTTCTCGGCCACCTCCTGCGGGCAGACGACTTTGAGTTGAAAATTCTCGCCGAACACGTCGTCGTGCCGGGCCGAACGCGAGCCGACCCCTTGGGTCGAATGGTAGCTGGCGCCGGTCGCTCCCAGCTCCAGCACCTTGCGGACGAGCTCTTCCTTCAACACCTCTTCGGCGACGACGGTGACCAGTTTCAGGGGATGAAGTTGCATCGTTTCCTCGCGGCGTGAGGTGTAAGAAGACTAACCCGACGCCACCCGCCTGCGGCGAGCACCCGCGAGGGCGGCGCGACGAAGAACCCTCGCTTGCGCTTTTTGGTGTTGCGCTATTTTGGAGCTAGCAGGTCGGGAATTGGGCTTGGGAAAAATGGCGAGACTCCTCACAACGACCAGATCATTGAATTCTCTCCAGCCGAGGAAGGAGCCTCGCCATGGTTATG
>DATJTR010000492.1:0-4688 GCA_035503215.1 Pirellulales bacterium | reverse complement strand
CCGAGCGGTTTCGGATCGTGTCGCAACCCCATCCTTTGTTGGGGCAAACGGCGCCCGACTTTACGCTCGCCGATCATCTCGATCGGCCGACGCGTCTGACCGGTTTGACGGCCCGCGGGCCGGTCTTCGTCGTTTTCTATCTCGGCTATTCTTGCAATGCCTGCATTCATCATCTCGTTGAACTGAGCGCCGACGTCGAGCGTTTCGCCGACCTCGGGTCCAGCATCGTCGCCATCAGTGCCGACCCGGCGGAGCAAACCCGGCAGCGCTTCGAGGAGTATGGCCCGCTCCCGTTCCCGGTGCTTTCCGATCCCGCTCATGCCGTCGCTTGGCAATTCGAGGCGATGCAGGCCGAAACGGCGGCGACCGCCGATGGCGCGGTCGGTCAGCCCGAGCGGCCGCTGCATGCGGCGCTGCTCATCGATCGCGCCGGCGTAGTGCGTTGGGCCTATCGAGGTGAAACGCCCTTCCGCGACACGCAGGCAATCTTTGCCGAGCTGGCCGATCTCGAACGCTGTTCGCCGCGGCCGTCGCCGGAGACGATCGGCCCATGACGTTCGTACGCACGTGTCTTCTGCCTCTCCTCGCGCTACCCGGGCTGCTGTTTGTTTGGCTGGTGCTGCTGTTGCTCCTGGCCGGCGGCTGCGGCGGCCCGACCGAGGTCGATCGGGACAACGGTCGCGTATCGATCGAGATTCAAACCGCGGTCACGCTGAAAAACCCGCGCCTGCTCGAAGCCAGCGCCGCCAGGGCCAAAGACCGGCACGACGCCGGCCTGTTGGCCGACGCCGACTACGACGCCCTACGGCAAATTGTCGAAAAGGCCCGCGCGGGAAGCTGGCAGGATGCCGAGGGCGAGGCCGCCGCCTTTCGCCGCCGCCGCCCGTTTGTTCCTCCGGGCCATTGAAATCCGGGCCGGCGGTTCGATCCATGCTCGGCGGCGGCGCGAGGAATTGACGCTCCAAGAAAAACAGCCCGACGCGTAAGCCGGGGGAGGGGAGTTGGTCCCCCGCAAACGCGTCGGGCTGGTCGGACTCGAATTGTCGATCGTCTTAGGCGCTTTTCCGCCGCCGAGGCGGTAGTTTTCCGCCAGGGCCGGGGGAATCGTCCTCGTCGGTTTGGTCTTTTACTTTGGCCACCTCCTCTTCATCGGGTTCATCGGCCTCGTCCTCTCGTTCGCTTTCGTCCTCTTCGCTCGCCTCGGCTTCGTCGTCTACTTCAAAAGTCTCTTCCTCTTCGGCAAACAAGTCGGACTCGTCTTCCGCTTCCTCGAACTCGTCGTCGTCCACTTCGTCATCGACTTCTTCTTCTACCTCGTCTTCCGCCTCGGCGGTTTCGCCGTCGGCGTCTGCCTCGTCGTCTTCTCGGTCGCCGTCATCAAGGTAGTCGCTCTCGTCGTCGGCCTCCTCGTCATCGTCGCTCTCTTCTTCGTCGAGCTCTTCCTCTTCAGGCGGCGACCGCTCGACGCGCCGCGCCTCTTTCGTGGGTTGCTTGGTCGCCGGGGCCGCCTTGGCTGGTGCCGATTTCGCAGGTGTCGATTTAACTGTGGCCGCCGGCACACCGGCCGCCGCCCCACCACCCCCGTCGCTCATCGCTTCCCACTGTTCCACGGTCAACAGCACTTCGCGGGCTTGCGAACCGTTGTATTGTCCCACGATGCCGTCTTCGGCCATGAAGTCGACCAGTCGGGCCGCCCGGCCGTAGCCGATGCCCAAGCCGCGCTGCAGCAGCGACACGCTGCCGCGTCCCTCGCGCACGATCAGGTCGACCGCCGCTTCGTACAATTCGTCGCGGTTCGGCAGCCGGCCCGTCTTTTCGCCCTCGGCATCGGGCGGCTTGAGCTGCACCAGCTCCTTGACGAACTGCGGCTCGCTGGTGCCGACGAAGTCGATGATCTTGTTGATTTCGTCGTCGCTGACATACGTCCCTTGACCGCGCAGCAAGGTGCTCGTGCCCGGCCAGAGGAAGAGCATGTCGCCGTTGCCCAGCAGCTTGTCGGCCCCCATTTCGTCGAGCACGACGCGGCTGTCGGTGCGGCTGGCCACTTGGAAGGCGATCCGCGCCGGCAGGTTCGACTTGATCAGGCCGGTGATCACGTCAACCGTCGGTTTCTGCGTGGCCAACACCAGGTGGATGCCGACCGCCCGGCTCTTTTGCGCCAACCGGATGATGTGCTGCTCCACTTCCTTGCCCGCGGTCATCATCATGTCGGCGATCTCGTCGGCCACGATGACGATGTAGGGCAGATACTGCGGAATTTGCGATCGTTCGTCGTCGTTCTCCGGCTGCAGCCGGTCCATCAATTCTTCTTCGCCCAGCTGGTTGTAGCCGCTGATGTGCCGCACGCCGGCGCGGGCCAGCAGGGCATAGCGCTCTTCCATCTTTTCCACGGCCCAGGCCAGAATCGCCTCGGCCTTCCGCATGTCGGTCACCACCGGGTGCATCAGGTGCGGCAGCGTCTTGTAGGGACTGAGCTCGACCATCTTGGGGTCGATCATCAGCATCCGCACTTCGTCCGGCCGGCGGGTCATCAGCATCGACACGATGATCGAGTTCAAGCACACGCTCTTGCCCGTGCCGGTGCGGCCGGCGATGAGCAAGTGGGGCAGGCTGGCCAGGTCGACGACCATCGGCTTGCCCGACACGTCCTGCCCCAGGTAGAGCGGAATGCCCATTTTCTTTTGGTTCCGCGCGTTCCCTTCTTCGATCACGTCGCGGATCCGCACCAGTTGCCGCTCGGAATTCGGCACTTCGATGCCGACCGTGTTCTTGCCTGGAATCGGGGCCACGATGCGCACGCTTGGTACGCGTAGGGCGATCGCCAGGTCGTCGGCCAGGCTGGTGATCTTCGACAACCGCAGGCCGGCCTCCAGCTCGATTTCGAACTGGGCGATCACCGGTCCCGTCTCGATGTCCTTCACCTTCACCTTGAAGCCGAAGTCGAGGAACGTCTTCTCCAGAATCTTGGCCTTCCGGCGGACGTCTTTTTCTTGTTCCGCGAAGTGGATTTCCTCGCCTTCGAGCAACAAGTCGATCGAGGGGAGTTCGTAATCGGGAGTTTCCTCGGCCGCACGCGCCGCCGCGTCGAGTTCTTGCATCACCTCTTCGCGGTTGTCGTTCGCTCCCTTGCGGCCGGCCGCCTTGCGGGCAGCGGGCGGTTTCACGGCCACGGCCGTGGCGGCCGCGGCAGGTGGCGCTTCCGCCGCTTCTTCCTCGTCGCTCTCTTCCTCCTCGTCTTGGTCGTCGGCCTCGGCAGCAGCCGCCGCGGCAGCCGCTGCACTGTTCTTCGAACGCACCGGCACCGTGGCCAGTTCTTCCTCAGCGTCCAGCGCGTCGTCGGCCTCGTCGTCGCTGATCGACTTGCCGAGAATCCGAATCGTCGGCTCTTCGGCCACCACCGGCGGACCGGCCTGGCAATCGTCCTTCAGCTTGGCCGGCTTTAGGGCCGGATCGCGGTCGCCGCCACCCAGCCGCATCCGCGAACGGGCCAGTCGGCCCACGCGACCCGTGACTTCGAAGGCCAGTTGCACCAGCACGTAATCGGTACACAGAAGCAAGCCGGCGGCAAACGTGGAAACCGCCAGGATGTAGGCCCCGGCGTTGGCAAAATGCATTTGCAGCCAGGTTCGACCGGCGGCGCCCAAGTAGCCCCCGGCGCCAATGGCCGGCCCCGGCGAGCGTCGTCCCAGCACCATCGAGCAAAGCGTGGCCAGCCCGGCCAGCGAAACCACCCAGCCCCCGGCCCGCAGCCACGGATCGCCGACCCTCCGCCGCGCAAGCAGCCGCAGATCGAAAACCACCAAAGAGCCGAGCACGAACCAGGCCGCCCAGCCAAAACTCTCGAACAGGGTGTGGGCAACCCACGCGCCGCCGCGGCCGCAGGCGTTCAAGGCATGGGCATGGGCCGGATAGACCAGCGTGCCAGGCGGATCGGCCGGATCGTAC
Organism: Pirellulales bacterium; assembly: GCA_035503215.1. Classification (GTDB taxonomy): domain Bacteria; phylum Planctomycetota; class Planctomycetia; order Pirellulales; family PALSA-1355; genus DATJTR01. The sequence goes on along the minus strand of DATJTR010000492.1, from coordinate 743 downwards.
GTGGCCAACGCCAGCCCCAGAAAGATGTTCAGCGCAATGAGCGCAAGCGCAAGAACATCGAGCTTTAGATTTCTCTCGTCGAGCATGGTCGCTTTCGGCGTTCGACACGAATTGTTCGCTCTCCGGCCGCCTCATTCCTGGCCGGATAGCTCAACCGTGGGCGCGTCCATGCCCAACCTTCACTCCTGGCCGACGCGAGCGGTCGCTGACCGCCGGTCGTCCTTCATTACCAGATCGGTTGCGGCCCCCCGCAGTCTCGACCCGGACCCTCGGCGGGCGGTGGGCCTTGCCCAGCGAACAAACGTTCCGCGATGCGACTTTCCGGCACAAAGACTAGGGGCCGCACAAGAGCCACGACCGGCCTGGAGTTTTTCCCCTCCTTCGGCCCCCGGCGATAGCCCCGCGGCGTCAAAGTTGAAACAATAAGATCAGGCAAGAAGTGCCAGTGCTCTCGGGGCGGAATGTTTATGGTCGCAATCGTTGCATGCTGTCGTGTGGGGAATTGGCGCTGCCGGGCAAAAACGGCGGCCATCTTGCTCGCGTTGGCCCTTTGGGCCGTTGGCGGTCGTGGGGTCTTCGGCCAAACCGGCGTCGCGCGGCCGGCCCGCGTCTCGACTCAGCCCGCATCGACTGCCGCTTTGACGCCGGCCCAGCAGGCGTTTGCCGTGGAGTGCGAAACCCTCCGCCAGGGAACGATCCTCAAACTCGAAGAATCGCTGCGCGGCCTCAAGTCGGGACAGGTC
>DATJTR010000491.1:0-4650 GCA_035503215.1 Pirellulales bacterium | reverse complement strand
AAGCCGGCCATGTACTTCAGGCCGCGCGCGACCATCGGGTCGTCCACCGAGCGGTCGTTGCGCAACAGGCCCAGCACCACCAAGGCGGTGACCGCGGGCCCAGCCTGGGCGCTGAACGATCCATCGGCCGCTTGCCCCTTGGTTCCGAGATAGTCGACCGCTTTGGCAAGTTGCTGCTCGTAGCTGGCCCCCGTTGGCGCTTTGGCCGCGGGTTCGGCAGCCCACGCCGGAGAGTGGCCAAAACCGAGCGCGACCAATCCCAGCACAAAGACACAAGTTACAAATCGTGACCACATATCAATGCCCCCTCTGTTAGCGAAATGCATGAGTGACTTGCGATCGGGTTCCAGCTCGGTCGTGGCCAAGCCGCTCGGGCACGGCATTCGATCCGCTTCGGTCCATCCCCGTTCGATTGGTCATAGGAGGCATTCTTGGCGGCGGCAAGGCGATGGCGAAAAAATCGCCGCGCGCGATGAGATTTTAATCAGCGTTAATCGCCCCCAGACTCGGTCCTCCCCGGATGGCGGTTGTTCGCCTGCCGCAGGCAGTTGCCCGCTGACCCCAATGCAGCAAAGAATAAGAATAATCGATGTGCCCCGCCCCCAGAAAGGCACCCCGTCGATGTTCGACAAACCACGCTGCTCGCGCCGCCAGGCAATCCTAAGAACGCTGTCAAGCGCAGTGGTGCTGGCCAAGAACTGGTGGACGGGAAGAACCGCTGCGGCCGACGACCAGCCCGACTCGCCGCGGCAAGCCACCGAGCCGGCCACTTTGGCGATTGAAAAAGGGCTGCAATGGCTGGCCGCTCGGCAGGCGTCCGATGGCGGCTTCGGCGATCGGCGCTCCTATGCGCGCAACGTCGGCGTCTGTGCGCTCTGCGGCACGGCCTTTCTGGCTCACCAGGGAAATCGTGGGCCATATGCGGCGGCGATCCGCCGTGCGACCGATTATCTGCTGGCCCACGCACAGTCGAGCGGCTTCATCGTCGAGGATTACGTCCGCACGCATGCGCCGATGTATGGCCACGGTTTTGCCACGATGTATCTGGGGCAAATCTTTGGCAGCGACACGCGTAGCGCGGTGAGCGAAGTGCTGCGCAAAGCAGTCGGCTTCATCGTCACTGCCCAGCAAGAGAATGGCGCCTGGCGTTATACCTCGTCTCCCGAGGATGCCGATACTTCGATCACCACCTGCCAGATGATGGCGCTCCTCTCGGCGCGCGATGCCGGCATCAATGTCCCCCGCGCCGTCATCGAGCGGGCCGTGCGTTTTTTGCGCCGTTGCCAGAATCCCGACGGCGGATTTCGTTATCGCCTGATCGACCTGGCGGAGTCTCTGTTTCCGCGCTCCGCGGCCGCAGTGGTGGCCCTCGTGGCGGCGGGCTACGCCGCCGACCCGGCCGTGGCACGCGGCCGGGAATACCTTTCCATACCGACGTCGGTCCCCACGCCGAACAAGGCCGAGTATTACTACTATGGGCGGTTCTACGCGGCCCAGGCCGCCTGGCACGCAGGTCCACAGGCTTGGGACCATTGGTATCCGGCGGCGCGCGACGAATTGCTCGCCGTGCAATCGCCGGCAGGCCACTGGTGCGACGCCGGCATTGGCGATGAGTATGCCACGGCCATGGCCCTCATCGTGCTGCAATTCCCGTTCGAGGTGATTCCCCTCTTCTCGCGCCGCCGGTGGCCACGCGTGGACGGCAGCCCGCTGGCCTAAGATCTGCTAGTCCAGCTCCAGCTTGCCGTCGCTGTCGCCGAAACGGTCGCTGGGGGCGCCGAGGCGATCGAGCATCGCCATGTAGAGGTTCGCGATCGGCGTCTCCTGCTTGTAGAGCACGTGCCGGCCCGTGCGGATCGTGCCCGCTCCGCCGCCGGCCAGCACGATCGGCAAATCGTTGTGGTTGTGGCGATCGCCGTCAGAGATGCCGGATCCGTAGAGCACCATCGAGTTGTCGAGCAGCGTGGCGGAACCTTCTTGCACCGCGGCCAGGCGCCCAAGGAAGTAAGCCAGATGCGTGACGTGGAAGCGATTGATCTCGGCGATCTTCTTTTGCTTTTCCACGTCTCCCTGGTGGTGCGACAGGTTATGGTGTCCCTCGGGCACGTTCAGAAATGGGTAGGCCCGATTGCTCCCCTCGTCGGCCAGCACGAACGTGACGACGCGCGTCAAATCGCCTTGCAAAGCCAGTGCCACCAGATCACTCATCAAGCGGATGTGCTCGGCATAGTCGGCCGGAATGCCGCTCGGCTTTTCGTAGGCGGGCTGAAAGTCGCTCGTCACGCGCTCGGCTTGCTCGATCCGCCGCTCGATTTCGCGCACGCAGGTCAGATATTCGTCGAGCTTGCGGCCGTCGCGCACGCCAAGCTGCCGCCGCATGTCGCGGGCGTTTTCGGCCACCGAGTCGAGAATGCTGCGCTGATACCGCGATCGCTTGGCCCGATTCGCCCGGCCCTCCGGCGTGTTGTCGCTGAACAAGCGCTCGAAGACCAGGCGAGGATCGACCTCCTTGGACATCGGCGACGACTCGGTGCGCCAGGAGATGTTGTGCGAATAGGCACAGCTATAGCCGGTGTCGCAATCGCCGGTTTGCGAGCCACGTTCGCAACCCAGTTCGAGCGAGGCAAACCGCGTCTGCTCGCCGATCCGGGCCGCGGCCAACTGGTCGACCGACACGCCGGCCCGAATGTCCAGCCCGCGCGTTTTGCGCGGATGGCAGCCGGTCAAAAACGCCGCCAGCGAGCGGGCGTGGTCGCCGCCGCCATCGCCATGCGCGCGGGCCTTGTCGGCCGCCAGGCCGGTGATCACGTTCAGCCGGGCTTGGAACGGCACGAGCGGCTCGAGGATATACGGCAGCACGAAATCGATGCCGGCCAAATCGGGGGTCCAGGCCGCCATGTGGGCGCCGTTTGGAACATAGACCACGACCATCCGATTGATCGGGCCTCCCGGCTCGTTTGGCCCCGGCTCGCCGCCCCAGGCCAAGCGCGGAGCGAATTGTTCCAGCCACGGCAAGGCGATGGCCGTGCCGATGCCGCGCAGCACCGCGCGCCGCGAAAGACCTTTGGGCTGACTCATGGCGTGGTTCCTGAAGTGCGGCATTTCAAAAACGGGTCGCTCAGCACCACCGCGTCGACGAGGCTGGAAAACCGCCAGCCCCCCTCCTGCGTTCGCTCGACGATCTCGGCGATCGTCGGCCGATCGAAATCCTCCACTCCACGCCCCAAGGCGTAGGTCAGCAGCTTCTCGGCCAGGCAACGGGCGAATTGATTCGGCCGGGCACGCAGCCGCTCTTTCAGTTCGCTGGGAGACGAAAACGCCTCCCCGCCCACGCTCCCCGAGGCGTCGATCACTTCGCCATTCTCCTCGGTCCGCCAGTTGCCGACGGCGTCGTAATTCTCCAGCGCAAAGCCCAGCACGTCCATGCGGGCGTGGCACGTCGCACATTGAGCGTTGGTGCGGTGCTGTTCCATCTTTTGCCGCAGCGTGCCGCTCGTGATCATCCCCTTCTTTTCCGGTAGCCCCGGCACGTCGGGGGGGGGCGGCGGCACCGAGCCGCCGAGCAGATTCTCCAGCACCCAGCGGCCGCGCTTCACGGGCGAGGTGCGGGTCGGATTCGAGGTGAGCGTGAGCACGCTGCCATGCGTCAAGATGCCGCCGCGCTCGTGGCCGGTCAGTTCGACGCGGCGGAATTCCTTCCCGTTAACCCCTTCGATTCCATAATACTTGGCCAGCCGCTCGTTCAGGAACGTGAAATTGCCGTCCAGAATGTCGAGCACGCTGCGGTCTTCGGCCACGATCGCGGCGAAGAAGCGCTCGGTCTCCTCGCACATCATGTCGGCCAGGTAGTGATCGAAATTGGGGAACAGCTTTTTGTTCGGCATCATGCGTTCCAGCCGCCGCAGCTCCAGCCACTGCCCGACGAAATTCTTCACGAAGGCTTGCGACTTCCCGTCGGCCAGCATCCGCCGGGCCTGTGCCACCACGCTGGCCGGCTCATGCAGCCGCCCCGCCGCGGCCTCGGCCAAGAGGGCATCGTCCGGCATGCTGCTCCACAAGAAATACGACAGCCGCGAGGCCAGCTCATAATCGGTCAGCGGCCGCACGGCGAACTTACCGCCGGCCTCGCTCGCCGCGTCGGCAGCCGGCATCGGATCGGCTTCGATGCGGAACAGGAACTGCGGCGAAACCAGCACTCCTTCGACCGCCAGGCGAATCCCCTCGTCAAACGTGTCTCCCTCGCCGCGGGCCAGGTCGTACAACTTCATCAAGCGGTCGACTTCCACCGGCTGCACCGGCCGCCGATAGGCCCGGTTGGCGAACGCAGTGAGAATCTCGCGGGCGGTGCTCGACTCGGTTTCGGCCGTCGGCTCGCGATAAATAATCCGGCGGCGCGCTGCGGAACCGGGGCCGTCCCCCGCTCGGCCGAGCACGCTGATGTGTTCGATCACCAGGTTGCGGTCCCGCTCGTTGGGCGGATTTTCCGGTTCGTAATAGTCGTTGATGAAGGCCAGCGTGATCGGCTGTTTGCCGGCGTCGATCCGGGCCGGTATTTCATACGTTTGCGGAGCATTGCGAATCGCCGTGACGTCGACCACCGCCACCGAGCGGCCGCCGACGTGAACCTCCATGCGGGCTGGCTCGGGACCG
>DATJTR010000490.1:0-7359 GCA_035503215.1 Pirellulales bacterium | reverse complement strand
TTGAAGGGGATTTCAACCGGATCGGCCATGGCCGGTTTCCAGCCGGATAGGCAGTTCACATGGTCCTCGGTCACCGCGAAGCCGTCGCAACTGCGGAGTGCCGATTCGAGTAGCACGCGAATCGAAAATGGCAGCTCGGCGATCCGGGTTAAGCCCCGGTCTTCAAGCGTCGAAAGCCGGAAGAATGCGGCTTTGCCCGCCCCCGTCTCAAACGTCTGCCGGGCACCGAACGGATTGGATTTTCGAGTCGCGTTACTCATGGACCTGGAGCCCTCCCCCACGCAAGCAAGCCGGAAACGGCTGGCTAGCCCGACCGAGGGCCGGCCAAACCTGGCGAAACTTCCCACACCGCCCCGCGATTGTAATGCAATCGCCCAGGTTTGTCTGGGGGCGGGGCAACACGACCGGAAGGGCCAGTGGTTTTCGCTACAACCGGCACATTTGGCTTGACGCCCGGTTGGGGCAACCTAGAGTTTCGGTGCGATTGCGGCCAAGCCGCTCTACCCCCCGGAAGATTTTCGATGCCTGATCAACCGAGCGAAACGTTGGCGCAATTGAGCGGAGCCTTGGCGGCATTTCCGACCGTCACGGAGGCGAATCCCGTGGCCGTCGGCCCGGCAAGCCCGGCGGCGCGCGCGGCAGCGGCGGCAGCGGCCGCCGCTGGGCCCGTGCGCCCGGCCCCGCCCAAGGACCGCAAGCTCGAAGAACTGTTGCAGCGCATCAAGGGGATCTCGCCACCGGCCCCCGAATCGCCTACGGCCCAGGCAATCGCCGACGGCGAATTCGTGCCGCTGGAACCGGCCTCACTGGCCGAGGCCAAATTGACCCAGGGCGAGGTCGAAGCGCTGCTGATCAAACTGCTGGCCGCGCGGACCGATGCCACGGGCCGCCAGATCTCGGATCAGTTGAAGCTGCCGTTCCTGGTCATCGAGCAGATGCTGGGCCAATTGAAGACCGAGCAATTGATCGTTCACAAAGGCTCGGCCGTGATGAACGATTACGTCTACCAACTGACCGAAATCGGACATCAGCGCGCCCGCAGTCTGGCTGATCGCTCGACTTACTTCGGTGCCGCTCCGGTCGTGCTGAAAGATTACATTGCCAGCGTGGGGGCCCAATCGCTGACGACGCAGCACCCCAAGGCCAGCGATCTGGAAGAAGCATTTTCCGATCTATTGATCAACAAGACGATGCTGCGCCGCCTCGGCCCGGCTCTCAATTCCGGCCGCGGGTTGTTCCTCTTCGGCCCGGCCGGAAACGGCAAATCGAGCATCGCCGAGCGGGCCACGCGGGCCTTCGGTCAATTCATTTGGATTCCACGCTGCATCAGCGTCGACGGCGAAATCATTCGCCTCTTCGATCCCGTCTGCCATGACGAGGTGCCGTTGGAGTCGAACCCCGGCTTGCTCGAGCCGCAAAAAGTCGACCGCCGCTGGGTCCGCATCCGCCGCCCGACGATCATCGCCGGCGGCGAACTGACGATGGACAACCTCGAAGTCACGCTCAACCGGGCGACGGGCATCAACGAAGCGCCGCTGCAGCTCAAGAGTAATTGCGGGATTCTCGTCATCGACGATTTTGGCCGGCAGCGCATGGGGACCGACGAGTTGCTGAATCGTTGGATCGTGCCCTTGGAAAAGCGCTGCGATTTCCTCAATTTGGCCAGCGGCAAGAAGGTGCAAGTGCCGTTCGACCAGTTGATCATCTTCTCCACGAATCTCGAGCCGAAGGAACTGGTCGACGACGCCTTTCTCCGCCGCATTCCCTACAAAATCGAAGTCAAGGATCCAAGCGAAGAGGAATTCCGCGATCTGTTCAAGCTGATGTGTCCCAAGTTGGGCTTCGAGTATCGCGATGAGGCGATCACCTATTTGCTCGACAAGCACTTCCGCTCGGTAGGCCGGGCGATGCGTTGCTGCCAGCCGCGCGATTTATTGCTGCAATTGCGGAACCAGTGTCTGTTCGAGGGGTGGCCGTTGGAAATCTCCAACGAACTGCTCGATTTCGCGGTCGAGAACTACTTTGCGATCGTGGTCCATTCGCAGGAGCACGACGCCAGATTGCCTTCCCGCATGAGCAGTCGGTCGTAAGACCCCGGCCGCGGATCGGGCCCTTTTTGCCGCTGCTCAGCCCGGCTGCGATCGATTAGAATCGAGGCACTGCCGGCCCGCTGGACGCGTCTGGATCGATTCGGGCCTCCCTCCACCCTCCCTGCCACGCTCGGCCATGCGGCTGCTCAGCTACAACATTCACAAGGGCATCGGCGGACGCGATCGCCGCTACCGCCTGGAGCGCGTGATCGAGGTGATCGAGGAGGAAAACCCCGACCTCGTCTGTCTGCAAGAAGTCGACCACAATGTCCGCCGGTCACGCTATCACGATCAACCCCGGCTGCTGGCCGATTATTTCAACGCCATTGCCTCACTCCACCAGACGAACGTCCGGCTGAAAAGCGGCGGTTACGGCAATCTGATCCTCTCTCGCTGGCCACTGGCCGGGAAGCACCAAATTTCGCTCCGCTTGGGACGCCGCCGCCCGCGCGGGGCCCAGATGGCGTTGGTCGACACGCCTGAGGGCCGGCTGCACCTGGTTCACTGGCACTTGGGTCTGGCCGAGCGAGAGCGGCATTGGCAGGTGAAGCATTTGCTAGCCCATCCCTTGTTTCTCGAATCAGCCAACCTGCCGACCCTGATCGTCGGGGACACGAACGACTGGCGCAACACTTTGTGGCGGGGGCCTTTTGCCGACCACGGCTTCCACCACGTGACGCAGCCGATTTCGCGATTCCGCTCCTTTCCGGCCTATTTTCCCATGGGCTCGCTCGACAAAATATTCTCTCGCGGCTCGGTCCGCGTGCGGGCGGCCCGCATGGTGCGGACCCGCATGGCCAAACGGGCCAGCGATCATTTGCCCTTGGTCATTGATTTCCATCTGAAGTAGATTGCAATAAGTGCCGGCCGCGACCGGCAACCGAGCGGCTTTGTCTCCCAGAGGCGTCATGATCAGCATCGTCGGCATCGGCACCGACATCGTCGAGTGCTTGCGCATCGCGCAGATGATCGAGCGTCACGGTGAACTGTTCATCGGCCGGGTATACACTCCGCACGAAATCCAATACTGCCAAAGCCGCAAACAAGCCACGCAACACTTCGCCGGCCGCTGGGCGGCGAAGGAAGCCGTGCTCAAGGCCATGGGCACCGGTTGGCGGAAGGGAATCAGTTGGCGCGACGTCGAGATTCGCAACGAACACGGCGGGCGGCCGATCGTCTCGCTGCGTGGCGGAGCGCGCGACGTCGTCGAAAAACTGGGAATCGGCCAGATGCTCGTCAGCATCTCGCACTGCCGCAGCCACGCCACGGCCTATGCCATCGCCATCGGCAGTGATAAACAGCGCATCGACGACTGAGGCCCTCTGCGGACGAATCGACAGCGCTTGCCGCGCGGGCCGAACCATGCCGCCGGCCTCAGAGCTCGCCGGTGCGCGCGGTCTTTTTGGCGACGGCCCGTTTGGCTGCCGGCTTTTTGGCTCCGTGCTGCGCCGCCCCTTTTCGCGGAGCGGGCGCCTTCTTCGCCGGTGCTTCGCCAACCTCGGCTCCAGCTTCGGCCGGAGGAGCGGCCGCTTTCTTGCCGGCCGCTTTCTTGGCCGGCGTTTTCTTCTTCACGGTCGTGGCCGGGGCGGCCTTCGCCGAAGCGCGGCGGAACTTCTTTTTCTTCGTGGAAGGGCCCAGCGCGGCTCGCGCCGCCAACAGTTCGAGTGCCGCGGCCAGCGTCAAGGCCGCCGGATCGGACTGCTTCGGCAGCGACGCGTTCGTTACGCCGTCGGTCAAATAGGGTCCGTATCGTCCTTCGAGCAATTGGATCGGTTGGCCGGTAACCGGCGAGTTCTCTAACACCTTGAGCGGTTCACGCTTGGCGCCAAAACCACGCCGCTGCGATTTCGGTTGCGCCAAGAGCTCGAGCGCCTGGACGAGCGTGACGTCGAGCGGCGAGAGTTCGGCCGACAAGCTGCGGGTTTCGGCGCCGCATTTCACGTAGGGACCAAAACGTCCATTCGCCGCCACCACCATTTCGCCGGTAGCCGGGTTTGGCCCCAAATCGCGCGGCAGCGACAACAACCGCAGCGCTACTTCGAGCGTCACGTCCTCCGGCCTCATTCCCTTCATCAGCGAAGCATTTTTGGGTTTCTCTTCGTCTTCGCTTGAACCGCGCTGCACGTAAGGACCGAAACGGCCGACTTTCAGATAAACCGGCTTATTCGTATCCGGGCAGATCCCGAGCGGCTCTTCGGCTTGCTGAGCGTGGCTCAGTAGTTCCAAGGCCCGCTCAAGGGTCACTTCGTCGGGCGGCGTTTCATCGGGAATGCTCGCCCGGCGTTCGCCTTGTTCCAAAAAGGGTCCGTAGCGGCCGACTCGGACGAAGATCGGCTCTTGTCCCTCGGGTGCGCCCAGGCGAATGCGGCTGATATCGCGCGCATCGATCTCCTCGGCCTTGTTTTGCAGTTGTTGCTTCAACCCGGTTTGGCCATTGCCGAAGTAAAACTTCCGCAAATAGTCGACATGCCCTGCTTCGCCGCGACTGATCGAGTCGAGGTCGTCCTCCATCTGGGCGGTGAAACTGTAATCGACCAGCTTCGGCAGATGGACTTCCAACAATTGAGCGACCGCGAAAGCAACCCAGGTGGGCACCAACGCGCCCCCTTTTTTGAACACATATTCCCGCGCGAGGATCGTGTCGATGATCGAGGCGTACGTGCTGGGCCGACCGATCCCCAACTCTTCCAATGCCCGGGTCAAAGAGGCTTCGCTGAATCGGCTGGGAGCTTGGGTGGTATGCTCTTTCGGCTCCAGGGCGTGGCAGGTCAGCACTTGGCCAACGCTGACGCTGGGGAGCAACACTTCGCTCTCGGCCAGCCCGGCATCCGGATCGTCGCTCCCTTCCACATATGCCCGCAAGTATCCCGGAAAATCGATCGTCTTGCCGCTGGCCTGAAAAACGCCCCCGTTCCCTTCCACGGTGATGGTGATCCGATGTCCGCGCGAGTCGGCCATTTGGCTGGCGACCGTCCGCTTCCAGATCAGGTCGTAGAGCTTGAACTCGTCTGCGTTCAATTCGCTCCGGAGTGCTTCCGGGAAGGCGAAGGGATGGCCGGCCGGCCGAATCGCCTCGTGCGCCTCCTGGGCGTTTTTGACTTTGGTAACGTAGACTCGCGGCTGACTCGGCAGGTACTCATCGCCATATTGCGTGCGGACCAGGTCGCGGGCCGCATCGATCGCCACGCTGGCCAGATTGGTCGAGTCGGTGCGCATATAAGTAATGTGCCCGGTCTCGTACAAGCTCTGTGCCACCTGCATCGTCCGCCGCGCGGTGAAACCAAGCTTGCGGTTGGCTTCCTGTTGCAGCGTGCTCGTGGTGAACGGCGGGTACGGCTTCGATGTGTAGGGCTTGTTGTCCAAGCTCGCGACGCGAAATTCAGCGTCGCGCAGCCGGGCGGCCAACCCTTCCGCCCCCGCCTGATCCAAATGCAACAGGCCCGGGTCTTTGATCTGGCCGGTGGTCGGCTCGAAGTCCTTGCCCGCTGGAACGCGCCGTCCTTCGAATGAGATCAGTCCGGCGGCGAAACGACCGTCGGCGGCGGTGCCGAAGCGGCCAATCAGATCCCACCAGGTCGCTTCGCGGAACGCCATCCGCTGCCGTTCCCGCTCGACGATCAGCCGCACCGCGACACTTTGCACTCGACCGGCCGACAGTTTCGGCCGAACCTTGCGCCACAGGAGGGGCGAAACTTCATATCCGTACAAGCGATCGATGATGCGGCGCGCTTCCTGGGCCTTGACCAGCGCATCGTCGATTTGGCGGGTGTTTTCCAGGGCCTCGTGGATCGCCTCCCGGGTGATTTCGTGAAACACCAGGCGGTGGACCGGCACTTTGGGCTTGAGTAACTCGTTCAAGTGCCAACTGATCGCTTCCCCTTCGCGATCTTCGTCCGTCGCCAGATACAGGTCTTTCGCTTCCTTCAACAGATCCTTCAGCTTCCGCACCTGGGCGGTTTTGCCCGGGGGGATGATGTAAATCGGATCGAAGTCTTGATTGACATTCACGCCAAGGTAGGCCCAATCTTCCCCTTTATATTGAGCCGGTATCTCCTTGGCTCCTTGGGGCAGATCGCGGACGTGGCCGATGCTGGCTTCGACGTTGAAATCCCGACCCAAAAACTTGCTGATCGTGCGAGCCTTCGCGGGAGACTCGACAATCACTAGGGACTTGCCGTTGGGTGCGGGGGATTTCTTGGCCATGCTTGCGCTCGGTGTGAAACTGCGGAGTTTAGACCGGAATTGCCAGTAAGCTAAATCTGTCGCGAGGTGCTTGATTCCTGAGTAACGCCGCTGGCTGCCCCACAATCGCTACGATCGCTTGATCTGGAAGAATCACTCCGCTACATGGACGATTGGTTTGCCTGCCGCTGGTCGGAGACGATCGAATCGTCAAGATCGTGCCGCGCGGCGAACCGAATTGCAATGCTTTTTCTTGGCCATACGTGGTCCTGGCCGCGCCGACGTTCGCCAAGAACCATTCGGACGCTGCGGCCGCCTTGCATGGCTGCAGAGTCCGAGACGACCGACACAAACACACCCCGAGCAGTCGCCCCAACTGCCGTGCCCAGACCAACCTAGAGTGCATTGGGATTGCAATTGCCCGGTCCGGCGCTACAATCACGACCGCTGGTTGCTGCCAGGGCTTAGGACCCGGGCAACCGTCAAATCATTACTACCCTGCCCACCCGGCTGTCAAGTCTGCTGGTTCGCCGGGGGATCCTTCTGGAGAGCGTTTGAGCGATGGCCAGTCCCTTCTCAGTCTTTCGCCGCTATCAAAAAACGTTGCTGGCGGTTTTCGGCGTCATGATCATGTTTCTGTTCGTGATTGGCGACCCGATTTCGAAGTACATCGGGCGTGGCAGCGCGCCGGAAAATCCGGTGATCGTGAAGACCAATTCACACTCGTATCGCGCCAGCGAGTTGTCGGGATTGGTGCAATTGCGGCGCATGGTGCGGAACTTTCTCCAGCGATTGGCGATTACCTGGGTCCAGAAGGTCGCCGAGTCGGAACGCATTCCGGGGCAGCAAATTGCTGCCATCGCCCAAAACGTGGCCGATGGCTGGCTACGCGATTTGATGGAGCGAGACGTCCCGCCTGACGAGCTGCCGACCGAAGACAACGATTCTTCCCGTCACGCAAGCTGGTCGAAGGAAGAAGCCGACGCCATTCAAACGGTCGTGCTGGCCGCCGCCGCTGAGCAGCACGGCATGGTGGTGACGAATGACGCGGTGAACGATTATCTGCAGATGATCACTCGCAACTTGG
>DATJTR010000489.1:0-2463 GCA_035503215.1 Pirellulales bacterium | reverse complement strand
GGCCGCCCGCTTGCCGGAGGAAGTGTGCCGGAGTGCCGAGCAATTGGCTCGCGTCATGCTACTCACCCCTTCGGGCGAACGGTTGCCGCTCGATCATCTGGCCAAGATCGAAAAGACGCTGGGACCCAAGATGATTTCGCGCGAAGCGAGCCGGCGGCGGATCACGGTGCAGTGCAATGTTCGCGACCGCGATGTGGGCAGTTTCGTGGCCGACGCCCAACGGGCGATCGGCGAGCAAATTCAACTTCCGCCCGGATGCTGGCTGGTTTGGGGTGGTCAATTCGAAAATATCGAGCGGGCCGAGCGGCGATTGGCGCTGGTCGTTCCTCTGTCGCTGGCTCTGATCGTGGGGCTGCTTTTCGCCGCTTATCGCTCGGCGGGCGACGCACTCTTGGTGCTGGCCAGCGTGCCGGTGGCTTGTGCCGGCGGAGTGATCGCGCTGGCCTTGCGCGGCATGCCGCTTTCGATTTCGGCCACGGTCGGCTTCATTACCCTTTCGGGCGTGTCAGTGCTCAACAGCATGGTGATTCTGTCGGCGGTGCGATTGCGGACGGCGGCCGGGTTACCGCTGCGCCGGGCCGTGCCGGAAGCGATGATCGCCCGTCTGCGGACGGTGATGATGACGACGCTGGTGGCCAGCGCCGGATTCGCGCCGATGGCGCTATCGGAAGGCGTGGGAGCCGAAGTCCAGCGGCCGCTGGCCACGGTGGTCATCGGCGGAGTGATTAGCAGCACGCTGCTCACGCTGATCGTCTTGCCGGTGCTGTACGTCGCGCTCAGGCGGCGGTGGCCCCTTGCGGCGGCGGATACGGATGCCGACGTGCCGCCGGCCCGCGAAGCAGTCGAGATTCCACAACCGCTGGGGGCGTGAGACACCACGCGGCGCGAAAAAAATCCCGCTGGGCCGCCGCGGAGCGGGGACGCGGGATCTTCGCTTTTCTCATTTCGCGTCAACGGGCACCGAGCCGGCGGCGCGGGGCCTGGGCGAACGGTTATTGCATCTCGCGATCGCGCGATGCTTCGCGGTCACGGCCTGGTCCGCGATCGTTCTGCTGCAGCGATTGCTCGGCCTCGCCAACGACTTGTTGGCTTTCCTCGACGACTTCCTCGGCCACGTGCTTGGCCTTGTTTTCGTCGATCGAGATATGGACTTCGTCGCCGGTCGTCTGGAATTTGATCACACCGATGGCGGCCAGTCCGATGGCGGCGGCGCCCAACAACAACAACGTCCGCATGTTTGCTACTCCTTTAGCGGGTGGCAGTGCGAGGCGCCGGCGGAGCGAAGCTTTCGCCCGGCCGCGGATCGCTCCTGTAAAGTGGCGAAAGAATAGGAGGGGTTATTTGGCGCGTCAACGGCATTTCGCCTGGCAGCGGGCCGGAATCGGCTGAAAGCTCCCGCAATGCGCTGCTAGCAGAGTCGCGTCGCAGCCCTGGGAAGCAGATCGTGACCATCCTAAAATGGCCGGCTATGCCTGAAGCGCCCAAGTATCGGCCGGCCTTGCACGTGGTCCTGTATCAACCCGAAATCCCCCACAATACGGGGAGCGTGGGCCGAACCTGCGTGGCCACGGGAACCAAACTATGGCTCGTCGAGCCGCTCGGTTTTCGCCTCGACGATTACTATCTGCGCCGGGCCGGGCTCGACTATTGGCCCGAGCTGGAGTGGGAGGTGGTTCCCGACTGGCCGGCGCTTGCCGAGCGGCTGGCCGGCGGGCGGTTCTGGTTTTTCAGCAAATCGGGCCGGCGGAACTATCAGCAGGTCGCGTTCGAGGGGGGCGACGTGCTGGTTTTCGGCAACGAGTCGCAGGGATTGCCCGAGAGTTTGCGGCAGCTTGCCGGCGAGAATTTGCTGGGGATTCCAATCCGGCCGCAGGTCCGCAGTTTGAATCTGTCGAACGCCGTGGCGATCGTGCTCTATGAAGGGGTGCGACAGGGGATCGTGCCGATCGGCGGCGGCCCAGGCGTATTGCCCGAATTAGGCAATTGACACGCGGATGGATAGAATGTCTTGCGCCAAATGCGAGCCGTCGCCGCTGGTGCGGGCGGCGGAATGCCGCAGGATGCGGGCCTTGCTGGAGAACGTTGATGCGAAGCACGTTTCTGTTCGTGGCGATTTGTGTCGCGTTGGTGCGGATCTCCGCGGCGCAGCCGCCGAGTGGCCAAGAGCAGGGCATCGGGCCGATCGCGCCGCAGCGACATTACAACGGCATCGTGGCGGGCGAGGAAGCCTATCTCGCCAACGACGCCCGACGCGTGGCGGAGCTCAATCGACAGGTCGGGCTGAATGCCGACATGTACTGGCGGTGGAGCGGCGTGTCGAGCTGGTATCCGGGCGTGTTCGAAGCCTGGCCGATGGTGCCGGGCTCGGTGTTTGGCTGGCCGGCGGCATCCTCGATCTCGCCGCCGCACGTGTCGCCGACAAGCGTCCGCTTTTCGCCGCTGGCGCAACATGGACCGATGCCG
>DATJTR010000488.1:0-9468 GCA_035503215.1 Pirellulales bacterium | reverse complement strand
GGTTTCATAGCCGAGCGCCCTCACGTGGGCCGGCGTCAGAAAAATGTTGATGAACACCGTCGATTCGCCCACCTTGTCGGCCACATCCTCCCACCCCAGCGGCTTGTCGGCGGCCGGCGGTTGCTCGAAGGCCGGGATTTCCTTCTTCAGAAAGGCCAGCACGGTTGCCGCGGGGACGCCGGCCGAGACGTTGTTGTTGAGCCGGAAAAAGGCGCGATTCAATGCCACCACCCTGCCTCGCTGATCGCAGACAGGTCCACCGCTACTTCCCTGGTTGATTGGAGCATCGTAGAGCAACTGATTCTTGATGTTCGGATCCGGCAAACCGGAAATCGTTCCCTTGACCACCTTCAGCCCTGTTCCGATTTTTTCAGGCTCGGGATAGCCGAGCACCATTACGTCGGTGGCCAATCGGGGAGGATCGAGACTAAAGGGCACGGGTGCTTGCTGGATGTCGAGGCATTCCAACAGGGCGGTATCTTCGGCCGGAGAATCGGCCAGCAAGCGGGCTTTGTACATCACCGCCTGATTGCGCCGCAGTGCGATCTCGATCACGTCGGCGTCCTCAATCACGTGATGATTCGTCACGATGCGGCCAGGCTGCACGACAAAGCCTGACCCAAAACTGAACAATATCGGCTCGCCAGCCTTGCGTTTCGGCTCCTCCGGTTCGTTAGGCTTGTCCTGCTTGGCGTCCTTGGGGAGTATCGCACCGATATACAGCCAGCCGAGAAACGGCAAAAAACTACGGCCATCGGCCCGGATGCTGAAATTGCTGAACACGTTTCCGGCGGCCAACGCGGCCTCCTTGGAAATGCCGAGCGTCGGCTCGATCTCGGAAAGGTGGACGAAGCGGCCGATGTTCTGAACCACCTCGATCGGTGGGTCTGCGAGCGCCGTTGATTCTTTCCAATTCTTCACGGCCGAGGCATATTTTCTTTGCCTGCTTTCGGCGATCGCCAGGTTGTTCAGCGCGGCGACCAGGTTGGCTCGATCGTTGTTCGACAGCAGGTCCTTGTGCTTCAGCCGTTTGACGCACTCGGCAAAATCTTTTTCGGCGGCCGGCGCGTCCCGCTTGTTAAGCGCGTGGTAAAGGCCCAAAAACAACAGGCCGATCACGCCGGTCGGGTTTGCCTTGCCGGCGGCGATGAACTTGCGCTCGGCCTGGCTGCCACTGCCAGCTTCCAGCATCCTCAAGCCTTGGTCGGTGAGCAGCCTTTCCTGCTCTTCGAGTTGGGCCAGTTCGGTTGCCGTAAGCCATTTGCCACCGATCCGTACCGCGCCTTTGGACTGTAGCTCTTTCCAATAGGCGAGTCGTTCGCGGGCGAGTTTCTTTTCCGGCTTGTCGACGAGCGGATTAGCAAGAAAACGTTGATACAAGGCCAGCACCGCCGCAATGCTCGATTGCTTTTTCGCCTGCGCCTCGAGTTGCTCGAACGTCATCGGGTCGGCCACTTCCCCCTTGCCTTGACTGGCGGTGGTAGGCGGTTTGGCCGGCGGCTTCGCTGTGTCGGCCAACAACAGAGGCGCGGCCGAAGCGCCGCGAGCCGAAGGTTGCCGGCCGTTTTGACCGGAGGGTTCATCGCCCCGAGATAGGGCGGCCGAGAGCGCAATGCACAATACCGCGACGGGCAAACGCCGGACCATCACTACCCTCGCCGTGGGCGCTGTGGGTGCCGAAGTGAAATGGTTGCCCGTCTCTGCCGATCTGCTCTAGCCAGTCAGTATCAATTGCTCACCGGGCGATTGCAATCTACCCGGCGGCAGTTTGCGGAAAAGTTGTCACTGATCGAGGCCGTTCAGGAACGCTCCGGGGTAGGGCCGGCAGTCGCTAGGAAAAGAACCGGTTATTTCCGGTCAGCTTCGCACCGGCAAAGCTGCCGGTTTTTTTGCCAATCGCAAAACGAAACCGGCCGCCTCAAGCGACCCCGCCGTCGGTGTGAATGCCCGGATGTTCAGCCGGGCGCGGGCCTGGGGTCGGCCAGTGGAACTTGCGGTCGGCCGCCGCGATCGGCACGTCGTTGATGCTCGCCTCACGCCGCCGCATCAGCCCCGCGTCGTCGAATTCCCACAGTTCGTTGCCGTAGCTGCGAAACCAATTGCCAGCCGCATCATGCCATTCGTATTGAAACCGGACGGCGATCCGATTCTCCGTAAACGACCACAATTCCTTGGCCAGCCGGTAGTCGAGCTCGCGCTCCCATTTTCCGGCCAGGAAGCGGCGAATCTCCTCGCGACCCTGGACGAACTTGTCCCGGTTCCGCCACACCGAGTCGACCGTGTACGCCAGCGCTACCCGTGCCGGATCGCGCGAGTTCCAAGCGTCTTCGGCCGCCCGCACCTTGCGCACTGCGCTCTCGTGCGTGAACGGAGGAACATTGGCCGTGGCCGCAGGCGAAATCGTGGCTGGATTCATCGTCGGCCTCACTTTCTTTGGAAGGATTGGAAAGACCCGATCGATGCACCTCATTGTAGCGGGCCACGCCGGAGAGCAACCTTGCTCTTTCGGAGGCCTGTGCTCCCCCAGAAACGCAAAGAGCCTGGCCGGAGCCAGGCTTTTCGGTGAGGCAGACGCTAGGGATTTGAACCCCCGACCTTCTGACTGGCAGACATACGCTGCGGGTAGTGAGTAGAGAGTAGACCGCAGGAGAGTGGAGAAAGTGCGGAGCCGGTTTTGAATTCCGTCTCCTCTCAACTTTCTCCAATCTCCTGCTCTATTCGCCCGAAGGGCGAATGGAGGATAGGGGATTTGAACCCCTGACCTTCTGGCTGCCAGCCAGACGCTCTCCCAATTGAGCTAATCCCCCGCAGAAATGAGCCCCCGTCGTCGGCCGAAGGTTCGGCCGGCCATGAGGCAAGAAAGAGACAGTATCACTCGTTGGGGGTGGCTGTCAAGGTCGACGCAGCCCCCGCAAAAACCGCAGTTCTACTTCGACCTTCCACGTGATTCTACACGTTCATCGGTAGCTCGTCTCGCACCGATTAACCCAAAGCCACCCACCGCACGACACACAGTTGTGAGGGCGGCGCGACTTCCTCTTCTCACCTGCTCCACTGATCCCCTGCTCCTCCTGCTCTCGCGTCAGCGCTGCGCGTCGGCGAATGCCTTTTGCAGGCTTTCGAGCGCCTGGCGGCCGTGCCGGCCATCGACGATCACGTTCACGCGCACTTCGCTAGTGTTGATCATCTCGACGTTGATGCCGGCCGCGGCCAGGCACTCGAACGTGCGAATGGCGACGCCGGCGTGGCTGCGCATGCCGATGCCCGACACCGAGAGCTTGGCGATGTTGGGGCTGCTGGTCACCGGCCCGCACTGCAACTGCGCGGCCAGCTTGCTGAGCATTTGCTTGGCCTTGTCGAATTGGTTTTGCGGCACGGTGAAGCTGAGATTGGCTTTGCTGCCATCGCCAAAACTCTGCACGATCATGTCGACAAAAATGCCCGCGTCGGCTACGGCGTCGAAAATCGCGGCCGCGATGCCCGGCTTGTCGGCCACGCCGCTGATCGTCAGTCGGCCTTGCTGGTCGTCGAGGGCGATTTCGTCGATCGTCAGATCTTCCATTCGTTGCAGCCGGGCGACGATCGCCATCGCGTCCTCCTGCCGCTCGGGCCGCTGGGCCGTGGCCCCCTTATTTCCCGCGGCCGGTTGCCGCTCGAGTTCGAAGGCTCGGTGGATGGTGCGCAGGGCGCTGGCCGCCTCGCTGCGCGACACGAGCACCGAAATCTTGATCTCGCTGGTGCTGATCATCTGGATGTTCGTGCCGGCGGCGGCCAGGGCGTGGAACATCCGTCGGGCAACGCCCGTTTGCCGGGCCATGCCGCGGCCGACGACCGAAACTTTCGACACGTCGTCGTCGTGCGACACCCGTACGGCGTGCAGCTCGTCGGTCGCTTCCTGCGCCGCTTGCAGGGCCGAGGGAAGTTCGTCGCGGGCCACGGTGAATGAGATGTCGGCGATTCCGTCGGCACCCACGTTCTGCACGATCATGTCCACCGTGATCGCCCGCGCGGCCAGCTTGGAAAAAATCGCCAGGCTGGCACCGGGCCGGTCGGGCACGCCAACGATTGTCACCCGCGCCTCGCTCTTCACAAGCGCCGCGCCGGCCACGGCCTGGTCGGGGGACTCGGGCTCGGCGCCAATGATCGTGCCGGCCATGTCGCTAAAACTGCTGCGGACGTGGATCGGCACCGAAAACTTTTTGGCGAACTCGATCGAACGGTTGTGCATCACGCCGGCACCCAAGCTGGCCAGCTCCAGCATCTCGTCGTAGCTGATCTGCTGCATCCGCCGGGCCTCGGGCAGCACGCGCGGGTCGGTCGTGTACACGCCGTCCACGTCGGTGTAAATCTCGCACGTCGAGGCGTTGAGCACCGCCGCCAAAGCCACGGCCGTGGTGTCGCTGCCGCCGCGGCCGAGCGTGGTGATGTTGTAATCTTCGTCGATTCCCTGGAAGCCGGCCGCGATTACGATCTTGCCTTCGGCCAGCGCTCGGCCAATGCGCTCGGTCGAAATCGACTGAATGCGGGCCTTGGTGTGCGTGCTGTCGGTCTTGATGCCGATTTGCGCCCCGGTCAGGCTGATCGCTTGATAGCCCAGCGAATGAATCGCCATCGCCATCAAGGCCACGCTCACTTGCTCGCCCGTCGAGAGCAGCATGTCCATTTCCCGAGCCGGCGGTTCATCGGTGATTTCGCGGGCCAGGTCGATCAACAGATCGGTGTTCTGCCCCATCGCGCTGACCACCACCAGCACGTCGTGCCCCTGCTGCCGGGCGCGGATTGCCCGCCGGGCGGCTCCCAGTATCTTTTGACTGTCGGCGACGCTGGTGCCGCCGAACTTCTGCACGATCAAACTCACTGCTCTTTTCCTAAAAAATGGCCCATCAGTTTCCAGCCATCGTCAAACGCCAGGTTCGAGCGCGCGGCGGCCACCTCGTCGTAGGTTTGCCCGCTCGGGGCGATCCCCTGGCCGGCAATCACGAACGGCACTGCGCCGTGGCTGTGCGTTTTGGTACGCAGCGGAGTGGGATGGTCGGGCGTGATCAAAATCCGATATTCGCCGAACCCGGGCAGCGCCTTGGCCAAGGGCGCCACGATGTGCCGATCGATTTGTTCCAGGGCCTCGATCTTGGCGTCGGCCCGTCCCTCGTGCGAGGCTTCGTCGGTCGCTTCGACATGGACGCAAACCAGGTCGTAATCGGCCAGCGCGGCCACGGCATAACGCCCCTTGGCAGCGTAGTCGGTGTCGAGGTAGCCGGTGGCCCCGGGGACTTCGATCGTCGTCCAACCGAGCAGCTTCGCCAATCCGCGTAGCAAGTCGACGGCCGTGATCATTGCGCAGCGGCGACCGTACACGTCGATGAACGGTTTGATGGCCGGCGTCCGCCCCTGGCCCCACAGCCAGATGTTCGTGGCCGGCAATTTGCCCGCCTTGCGTCGGGCCACGTTCACCGGATGGTCGCGAAACAGCTCGATGCTGTCGCTCATCAATTGATTCAAGAGGTCGCTGCCCGGCCCACGCGGATAATCTTCGAGCACCGATTTGTCGGTCAGATCGTGTGGCGGCGTGGCCCGCGTGTCGGCGGTAAAGGGAGGTGGCGTATCACCGCCGCGATAAATGAGCAAATTGCGATAGCTGACTCCCGGCACGAAATCCCAGCGGCCACCGGCTCCGAGTTGTTCGGCCGCAGTGGCCAGCAGGCTGCGGGCTTCCTCGGTTGAGACATGCCCGGCCGTGAAATCGCGCATCTGCTGATTCTCGATCGTCACTAGGTTGCAGCGGATCGCGCAGTCGTTCGGCCCCAAGGCGATCGATTGGGCCGCCGCCTCCAAGGGGGCTCGGCCCGTGAAATGCTTCAGCGGGTCGTAGCCGAGCAAGCTGAGATTCGCCACGTCGGAACCGGCCGGCAACGAGGCGGGAACATGGTTCGCCCGGCCGACTACGCCAGCGGCCGCCAAGGCATCGATGGCCGGCAAGTTGGCGGCTTGGAGCGGAGTTCGGCCGCCGAGCGACTGCTGCGGTTCGTCGGCACAGCCGTCGGGAATGACAATAACGTATTTCATAGAACGCGTTCGCGAAACGAAAGAGCGGCGGCGGAAAGCCGGCCGCGGAATCCCGCCGGCAGCCGTGCAAAGAATCTTAGAATCTAACCCGATTTCCGCGTTTCACAAGCGGGAGGGGGACCGGGGGGCCGTTTTGCCGTTTTCCGGCCCGAATCGCCGCGAGGAAAGCAGCCGCGGGCCAAAGGCCTCATTTTCCGCCCTCTTGATCGAGCGTGGCGATCTTGAGCTGCGCGGCCAGCTTTTTGTGAACTTCGTCGGCGCCGTCGAGCTGCTCCATGATGCCCCCGCAGGCCGCGCCGATCTTGGCGGCCTCGCCTGCACTCTTGGCGCTTTCGGCATCCAGCTTGTCGCACAGGGCCAGGGCCGACGCATGGGCTTTCTCAATTTCCTTCAGCTTGGCTGCCGCGGCCGGGTCTTTTTTCGCCGCGGCGCTCACCTTTTGATACGCCCGCCGCGACGCCTCAATGTTCGACCGCACCGCCGCTGCGTGTTCCTGAACCACCTCTTTGGGCACCGGCTCGCCGGTGGACGCGTATTCGTTCAGCATGAAGGCATGGTCGGCGGCGTGGCCGCGATAGACCTCGCCGGCGTAAAAATAATAGGCGTCGCCGCGCACCTTGGCGCTGGCCGGCCGCTGGGCCAGGGCCGAGCCGGCCACCAAGGTCGCTGCACCCACGAACAAGAGACTCGCCGCAACGAATCTGCGATTCATCGTTAAAGCTCCTGGAAACGGTTCTTGCGAGCACTCCTTCTCGCCGGTGCTCCAGGCTATAGCTTAGCGAGTGACCAGCGCCGGCGAGAGGGCCTGGTCGGCGCTGGGCTGCGGCTGACGGCCGGCGTGCAGTTTCAACCAGCGCGCCCGGCGGACCCAATAGAACCGCACCGGCAGGAACAGGTCGACCACTTCGTCCGAAATCAACAGGCCCCCCAGCACCGGCAAGGCCATCGGAGCCAGAATCTCGCCCCCCACCCCCGTGGCAAAGACCATCGGAAAGATGGCGATAATCGCCACCCCCTCGGTCAATAGTTTTGGCCGCAGGCGATGCACTGCTCCTTCGATCACCGCCTCGCGCAACTCGGACAGCGATTCGATCTTTTCCAACCCGCCCCGCTTGTCGATCGCTTCGCGCAAATAGACCAGCATGATGATCCCCGTTTCGGTCGCCATGCCGAAACAAGCGATGAAGCCGACCCACACCGCCACGCTGAAATCCATCGGCGGCGCCGACCAGCCGTTCATGATCTTGGGGAACAGATACATGAAGAACGCTCCGCCGGCCAAGGCCTCGGGCACGGCTAGCATCATCAGGGCCGCATCGGCCAGGTCTTTGTAGGTCATGTAGAGAATGACGAAGATGAGCCCGATCACGGCCGGAAACACGAATCGCAGCGTTCGCGCCGCCCGCACTTGATGCTCGAATTCGCCGCTCCACTCGATGTGGACTCCCTCGGGCAGCTTTACCTTCTGGGCAACCACCCGCTGGGCCTCGTCGACGAAACCGACGATGTCACGGCCGCGAACGTTCAACGTCACGTAATTGAGCAGCCGGCCATTCTCGCTTTTGATCATCGCCGGACCTTCGACGATCTTGATCGAGGCCAGGGCGCCTAGTGGGATGAGTGATTTGCCCTTGCCGGCATGAGCGGGCGTGGCCGAGTGCGACACGTTCTCGGAACCGTCGGTCGTGGAATTGCCCTGTCCGGCTTCCATCCCGCCCGGGGTTCCACCTCCCATGCCGCCCGATGCCGCGCCACCCGCGGCGATGAGCAATTTGCCGATACTTTCTTCGTCCTCCCGCTCCGAGCGTGCGTAACGAATGCGAACCGGAAATCGGTCTCGTTTCTCGACCGTGAAGGTCACCGCTCGACCGGCCAAAGCGACTTCGATCTCGTTCTGAATGTCTTCGACGCTGATTCCGTAACGGGCGGCCGCCTTGCGGTCGATGTCGATCTGCAAATAGCCCTTGCCCATGATCGGCGATGCGATGACGTCGCGTGCGCCGTTGATTGGCTTGAGCGCCGCCTCGACGTCCTTGCAGACGCGATCGATCGTATCCAGATCGGCGCCAAAGACTTTGACGCCGATATCGGTGCGCACTCCGGTGGAAAGCATTTCGATCCGATTGATGATTGGCTGGGTAAAGATATTGCTCCAGCCGGGGACTTGCAGCACCCGCCCCATCTCGTCGTCGACCAGATCCCCTTTCGGACCGGTCTGCCGCGGCCAGAAGAAGACGCGTTTGGCAAACGGCACTTGCAGTTCTTCGCGCAAACGATCGAATGGTTCGAATGTCTCGGCGTCGAACGGCTTATCGAGTTGCACTTGGATCGCTGCTCGGCTAAACGCCGCGGTCTCGTTGCCGTTTTTCGCCTTCTCGACCAACCCCGCCTTCACGCCCGCGCGGGCGACTTCTTCCAGCGCATACCGGGTGTAGGCCTCTACGCCCCGGTCGAACAGCTCCCAATCGATCTTCTTGACGCGTTCGTGCCAGCGAGCCGTGCGCTGCTTCTCGATTGCATGGAGCAGATCGTCGGCAAACGTTGGGCGTTCCAGGCCGACCAGTTCCTTTGCGGCAGTCCACCAACCCGCCAGCCTCGATTGGGTCGGTTGGAGCGCAGCGGCTACGTCGCCGACGGCCCCCTTGTCGTGCAAATCGTTGGCCACGGCCCGGCTCAAGCCGCTGGCGTCCTCCAGCGAGGTCTGCTTCGCCAGCCACACTCCGTACACCGGCGTCAACTCGGTCGTCAGGCGATCGATGGTCTCCTCCCGAGTCGTTCCCGCCGGCCAGGCGATTCGCCCGGCGGAGGCCATCCGGTCGATCGTCTCGCTGACGCCGAATCGCGTCAACTCCGTCTCCAGCGATCGCTGCACTTCTTCGTAGCGCTCGAGCGCAAAGGCACGCATCGTTTCATCGAATCGCTCGATCGCTTTTTGCGTGGCGTCGTTGATCAGGCCGTCTTCGATTTCGTGGGCGTGATGTTGCCACAGCTCGATGCGCTTTTGGCGAAGGGCGGCGAGCAATTCGCCGCAGTAACTTGCTTGAGCGTCCGGCTTCAGCAGGGCCGGCGACCGCACCTGGATTTGGTCCGGCAGCGAAGCTTGGATTTGCACCAATTGATCGACGATCTGCCCTGAGAGCCGAGTCACGTCGTCCGTCTGCGGATCGCGGGTGAAAAGCGGTCCAAATTCTTCGGTCGATTTCTCGATCAACTTGTCAATTTGTTTCGCTTTCACTCGATCGTCGGCCCATTGCATGCCAGCCGTTTCCGCGGCGTGGCCCACGATTCGCTGGACGGCAAGGTCGACGAGCGCTGACCCGACCGACGACTCCATGTCGCGCATCGTTCCGGGCGAAAGGCGGCTCGGGTCTGCATCGCCATTCGTAACGCTGTCCGGATCGCTTT
>DATJTR010000487.1:0-6653 GCA_035503215.1 Pirellulales bacterium | reverse complement strand
GCTGCTCGGCGGCCTAAAACCAGCGCCGGGAGAAAAACGCCTGGTGGCTCTGATGGATGACAAGTACGCCCTCGGCCGACTCGAAATCGTTTTGGACGATCCACTGGCCGTGCCCGAGCAGCAGATTGTTTTAAAGAAGGGTCACTCGGTAAGAGGGCAGGCCCTGTGCACGGATGGCAAGCCCGCCTCCGGCTGGCGGATTAGCGCTCTGCCGACCTGGTGGCGGCTGGGCATTTACCCCTCAGGCCAGGTCATTGGGCCCGACGGATCGTTCGAACTCTTGCATGTCGGCGACGACCGATACGACGTCACGATTTCCATTCCGACCAGCGACTCGGGGTTTACGCCTAAGACGGTGCTGGCCGGCGCGCCACTGCCTGCCGACGGCGATCCACTGACCTTGACGGTCGACTCTCCGTCCCCGGCCGCGATGACCAAGATCAAGGGCCATATCGAGTACGAAGGGGGAAAATTGGAGCGGGGATTCCACGTCATGGCCTTTTCGACCACCGGCAACCATCATGGCGACGCATTCGTGAGACCCGGAGAAACGGAGTTCGAAATCGGGCCGGTGCCGCCGGGAACCTACAAGATCGACTTCAACTCGCAAGAGATCGAAGCCCAAGAACTACGTAATGTCGTCGTGCCGACGAAGCCGCTCGAGGTGAAAATCACCGTGCGCGGCACGCTGAGCCTGCGCGGCACCGTGGTCGACGGCGAAACCGGCAACCCAGTGCCTAAATTCAGCCTTCAAGTCACCAAGCTGCAATCGCTGCGCGGGCCCAATTACGTGCAGAAACCCGAGTGGCACGCGTTCGCCAGCGAAGGGGGTGCGTTTGCGGTCGACATCGTCGGACCGGGCATCTATTCGTTGAACGTGGCCGCCGACGGATTTGCACCCGGCGGTCTCGACGGAATCAATACCGACACCGGTCCGACGAAAGACCTGAAAATCGTGCTGACGACGGGTCAGTCGCTCTCAGGCACCGTGGTCGACGAAGCGGGGCAACCGGTCGACGGGGCACAAGTAACTCCGGTTTTGCCGGGCGCCGGGGCGCCAGGCAGCGCTGCGCCGCCCAACGGCAAGCGGGTGGCCAAAGACGCGCGAACGGCTCTGACCGCGCAGGGCGCGTTTACGATCCCGCATTTCGCCTTGGGCAAAGAAGGCCTGCAAATCACACATGCCGATTTCGCCACCCTCATCGTGCCGCCGGTCGCCGCTCCCAAGGAGGATCGCGGCGAGCCGCTCTCGATCCGACTCGTGCGCGGGGCGAAAGTGCACGGACACGTTTACGACGAGGAGGGCCAGCCCGTCGGGAACACGCCCTTGTATTTCAATCGCCACCGCTATCGCGAGCAAGCACAGAACGATCCGACAAGTGAGCTGGCGAAGGTAGTCACCGACAAGCAGGGTTCTTATGAAGCCGACCACCTGCCGGAGGACGATTGTTACGTCAGCCGCGCCGACGCGTGGAAAACTCTCGGCGTGGTGCGGCAAATGATTCGCACGGAAAAGAGCAAAACCATAACGCTCGATTTCGGCGGAACGGCAAAAACCACCGGTCGCCTGCTCGTCAATGGAAAGCCGGCGGCAAACACCCGATTGGTCGTCTCAGGGGAATCGCCCAACTTCGGTCCGCTGCGGGCGTGTGCGCTGACCGACGGCAAGGGAGCGTTCGTATTCCGCGGCATTCCGCCGGGTGAGCGAACGCTCTACTACTGGCCGACGGCCGACCAGCGGGAGGCAATCGCGGCGGTGACATTCGATGCCGCAAGGGACGGCAACGATCTGGGCACCATCGAACTAGCGCTGGTGCGAGTCGCCCTGTTGAAGCCCGATCACGTTGAGGACGGCCAGGTTAGGCTTGAACCCTATGACGCCAATTGGTTCTTCGGCAGGGGCGGCACGATGTTGCGACCCGACCGGAAGCCCGACGAGCCGCTGGCGTTCGCACACGTCAAGCCGGGCAAGTATGACCTGTTCTGCAGCCGGCCAGAACAGTTCCTGGTACGGCAGACCGTCGAGGTCACGGCGGCACCGGAACAAACGGTCGCTCTGAAAGTGCCCAAGGGAACCGCTTCGCTGGCCGGCAAATGCGATAAATCGATTTGCGGCCCGGACGGGCCGCGCAATCTTTATGTGTGGAGCAAAGACGAACGGCTGCTCGGCTTCATCGTGCCGAAGGAGGACGGCAGCTACCGCCTGGAGAACATTCCCGCGGGGGAATATCTCATCCGGCGTTACCCGCCCCGCGACTCTGGCGTGATCCTGAGAGTGTCGCTCAAGGAAGGTCAGAACAAGGAGCTTGATATTACGCCGGAGAATGCCTCGCGGGAGTCGATGCAGCCGAAGGGCCATCGGTACGTCTCGTTCTACACGGCGGACGGACTCACTCTGCCGGGCTGCAAACTCAGCTTTCCGGAAGCCGAGCATCCGCCGGCCGTGCAGCATTGGCAAGACGGACGGCTGCTCTTCGTAGGCCCGAGGGATGGCCGATACGAGATGACGATCACCTATCCCGGTTTCAAGCCGCTGCGCCAAACGCTGGAGTTGCGACCGATTGGCATGAGTGCGCAGAAAGAGGATTCCTATTTGCGCGTTTTCCTTCAGCCGGAATAACTTCGGCAGGCCGTGGCCGTTCGTGAGCGGAGCACTCCCGGGGCTGACATGCTCGGGGACGCCATCTCCGGCTGCCGGCATATACCTCGGCGATTCTGGCAGACGCGAGCGTTTGTTTCCGTTCGGGCCGGCGCATTTGCGTTCTCGCTGGCCAGGCAGCGGCTTGAGCCTTTGGAAGGAAGGCGCTGCCAACGGCGGGAAAACGAATCGCAATTCCGCAGTATTGGCGTTCGGTCGCTGGCACGCGCATTTCTTTTAAGCCACGGCCGGCGACTGCAGGCATCTCGTTGGCCTGAGCGGCTTGCCCAGGCCGAAAACCCGGCCATGGCAGCGTCGCTACAACCGTTACCTTGGCGCTGAAAGTTATCACCGCTGCAACAAGAGCCGATGAGGCCTGCGTAGGCAAGGTCTTTTCATTCGTTTTTCTCGTTAAGGGGCGAATCATGCGCCGTCAAGCAACCTGCAAGATCGTCGCGTTGGCGGTTGTGGCCAGCCTGTCGCATTGGGCGGTCGCCGATCTGCTGGCCGGCTGTGGCTGCGGAGCCAGCGGCGTCGGCTGTGGATGTTCGGCCGCGTGCTCAGACTGCTCTGCGTGCTCAGGTTGCGGCGGGTACGGCTGCTCGGGCTGCGCTGTGGGCTATCCGGCTTGCGGCCCCGTCGGGTGCGGCGCGTGCGTCCCCCGTCCCAGCTTGGGCTGCGCCGTCTACTCCACGTGTGCGGGCGTCGGCCATCATTGCAGCTGCTGCCTGGCGAAGCTGCACTCCCATTGCATGGCCTTCTATGCATGGAAGTACAATTTCCACGCGTCGCGATACAACCGGTGGGCCGGGGGCTGTGCGCCTTACCGCTGTGCTGCGGGCGGCTACGTTCCCAGCGGCTGTTCTTCCTGCGGTTGCGCCGCCGGCGGTTGCGCGACGGGTTGCGGCTGTGGGGCCGGGGTAGCAAGCGCGTACGCCGGCTCGCCGGCCGATGGGGTCATTTCCGACCAGAGCGTGGGAGAAGGGACAAATCCGCCGGGCACGATCGATCTGCCGCCGGGCGCCAAAATCATCTCCGACCGCATCATCGATCAAGGCCAAGCGCCGACGCCCGCCCCGGCCCCGGACGACCAATCGGCCCTCGGCAATCGCTCGCCGTTCCGTTTGGCCGGGCTCGAACGGTCCAACGCCAGCGGGTCGGCCGAATTCGAACGCGGGCTGGAGGCATTTCGCGGGGGCTCGATGAACGACGCGCTGCGTGCCTTTGCAAGCGCGGCCGAGACCGAGCCCTCGAACGCCATCTACCATTACTATCGCGCCCTGGCGATGTTCGAAGTTGCCGGAGCCGACGGCGCCCAGAATCTACTGGCCACGGCCGTGGAAGTCGAACGGCGCGAAGGGGTGGAGAATTGGGGCAAACGGATGGAGCGCGTGCAAGGCCGCGGCCGATTGTGGGTCGAGAACGCTCGCCGTAGTGCAAATCTCGTCCGCTAAGCAGCGGCCGATTCCGCTTCGACGTCTTGCTGCCGCCACTTAGGCGCGGCAAGCAAAACGGTTACGGCTCAGTCGCGCGGGCAGGCCACGGTTTCCAGAAACTTCGTGACCAACGGGTGCGGCTTGCCGGGCGTCGACCGGGCCTGTGGCACATACAGCGTTCCCACGAAGAACGGGTGGCCCGGCAGTTCGACGGCGCGCACTTCTCCCTCGGCGTCGGAGCCCACGATCCGCAATGCTCCGGACCCGATCGTCGCGACACGATCGGGAGCCACGCCGAAATTGCAATAATATCGTTCCACCGCGCCGGTCGCGCCGTAGCAACTGGCAACGAGCGAGTCGGCAACGAACCGCAACTCCATCTCGCGGCCGGCGAGCGAACACGCCAGTAGCGTGACG
Source organism: Pirellulales bacterium (assembly GCA_035503215.1). Classification (GTDB taxonomy): domain Bacteria; phylum Planctomycetota; class Planctomycetia; order Pirellulales; family PALSA-1355; genus DATJTR01. The sequence continues at coordinate 2,162 of DATJTR010000487.1, read as the reverse complement.
AACAGGTTCGAGCCATAGGGATCGTACTCCGCGTGCCGCGCATCGCGGTAACCGAGCACATTGCGAGCATATTCCAGGATCATGTGCTGGAAACCGCCGCAGGTGCCCAAACAGGGAATGAAGTGCTCGCGGGCGAAACGGATCGCCCGCAGAGTGCGCTCCAGATCTTTGTAGGGGCTGCCCGGCGCCACCCACAGCCCCCGGCAGCGGCGAAGCAACGGCTCGTCGACGTGGGCAGTCGAAACCCAGGTAAACGAGATCTCCAAGCCCAGCGCGGCGCAGGAATGGGTGATCGCGGCACGGGTGGCCGCGTGCGGCGGAAAATCGGGCCTGTATTCCCCCAAAATCACCAGTTCGGCGGCCATCGCTCGGTTTCCTCGCGGTTTGACGCTGAGCCAGGTAGCCCGAAACGCAAGCGCGGGAGCAACGACGAGGAACCCTCGCCCAGCGCTGCGGTTAGTTCGGCCTTGGGCAATTCACATTTCCTGCGCGGGCGCTCTGGCGACGCGGCCATCGCTCGGTTTCCTCGGAGTTTGGCATCTCTCGCAGCAAGGACACCGCATCGCGGGGCGAGTTCGCGCCCCCGGGTAGCGAAACTGAGGCCACTCGCCGTCACCGCCGGCCAGCGCGTCACGAGTGCGGCCGGGCTTCCGCCGTCTCGACGAACGGCTCCATGTGGACCAGAACGTCGACCACGGCAGGCACGGCCTGGCGAATGGCCGACTTCACCTTGCCGCTGAGGATGTGTGCATCGATCAGGGTCATGGCCGGCTCGGCCTGCACGTGCAGATCGACGAAGTAGGCCAGACTGAACTTTCGCACGCGGAGCTTTTCGATCCGCTCGACGCCGGCGGTGGCCAGCGCGGCCTGCTGGATTTGCGACAAGAATCCGGCGTCAGGGCTGCGATCCATCAGATCGTGGATGCTGGGCCGGAGCATGCGGGCACCGTTGAAGGCGATGATGAAGGCGGCCACGAGGGCGCCCCAATCGTCGGCCGATTCCCAGCCCGGCCCGCCCCAGATGGCGACAGCGATGCCGATGAAAGCCGCCGTGGAAGTGATGGCGTCGCTGCGATGGTGCCAGGCGTCGGCCTGGATGGCGGTGCTGCCGGTATCGCGCCCGGCCCGCACGACCTTGCGAAACACCCACTCTTTAGCGACGATCACCGCCGCCAAAACCACCAAGGTGAACGGGGCAGGGGACTGGTGCGGGGTGACGATTCCCCGTACCGCCACGATGGCGATGCCGGCGGCCGCGCCCACCAGCATCAGCGACACGACGGCCGCGGCCAGCGGCTCGGCGCGGCCATAGCCATAAGGGTATTTTGGGTCGGGGGCGCGAGTGGTGAGCTGCAGCCCGCGCATCACGACCAGCGAAGCGACGACGTCGATCGACGATTCGGCGGCGTCGGCGATCAGCGCGTAGGCATGGCCGACGACGCCGGCCAACAGCTTGATGACGATCAGGGCCGCGTTGACCAACAGCCCGAGCTGCGCCGCCTTCCAAGAGCGCGACTCGGCATCGAAATGATTGGGCGGGTCGGCCATGAAGGAGAGAATTGCGCCGCGTGGATCGTCCCAACGCCGCGCCAATTGTATCGTTGCCCCGCGTCCGGCTGCCAGCCTGGCGGAAGGAAAGCCTGGCCCCCGGCGCGGAAGAATCGCGGCGCAATCGCAGCTTGCTCACGGCTTCTTAGCCGGCCGGATCATCCGTACTCGTAGCACCAAGTGGTTAATGCAAAAACTAGCGAGCGTTGCCCGAAGTGGCAAGCGCAAGCGACCGCCCGTTGCAGACGGACACCCGGCCCGACGAAGGAGGGGACGAGCGCGAAAACATCGACGGAGCGCGAAAACAAACCCCTCACCAGCCGGTGGCCGCGGCCCGAATGGCGTCGCGATTGGCCTTTGTCATCGCCACGTTGTCCAAGGTCCGTGTCTCGGATGAGCCGATGGGCCGCACGACCAATCGGACCGCGTCCTTCGGCTCGTGTCCCATGCGGAAGAGAACTTCGACCAGATCTTCCTCGATGCGCTTCTGCCACTTGTCCTTGAAGGTGCGCTGGCTGAACGCCACAAGGTCATCCGCGGCGACGCCGTCGATTGCGACAAGCTGGAACCACTCCTTGCCGATTTGGACCTCGGGCCGGGAGTCTTGCCAGCGG
>DATJTR010000486.1:0-4647 GCA_035503215.1 Pirellulales bacterium | reverse complement strand
GGTCCGAGCGTCTATCCGCCGAGCCCAGGCTTGCCCGCCTCACCCTATCAGGATTTCACGCCCTATCTGAACTACCTGCAGACCTACGGCGCCGAGCACACCGGCGGGGCAGTGGCCACGATCGGGGGCACGTTCAACGGTTCGCTCGACCAGAACACGCCCGCGACCATGCCCCAAAGCTATGACTTCACCGTCACGATGGACGCCCACGACGATATCTTCCTGACCGGCACGGGCGGACAAATCGGCGACCACACCATCGAGTTCACCTACGCAGACCTGACCAGCCCGTCGGGCATTTACGGAGCCAATGCCCCCTTCTATCTCGACGGCTCATCGACGCCGACCATGCCGGGCAACGACGTCTATGGTTGGATCGAGGGGGACTTGCTGGCCGGTTTGAACATCGGCGCGCTGGGCAGCTTGACCATGGTCAACGGCGTCGCGGTCGGGCAGATGGAAAGCTCGCAATGGTTCTCGCTCCCCGGTTATTTCTCTTATCTCCAGCCGGGCAACGACAACTACTACAACCAATGGGCGGCCGCGATGGGCGGGGTCTCCGACGCTTATAACTTCGCCTACACCGACCGCTTTGCTCACGTGACGGTGCCGCTCGATCCGTCGCGGGTCGACACGCTGGTGATCAACATCGGCGGAATTCCTGCCCCCGAACCCGCCAGCGCCACGATGCTGCTCGCTGGGGCCGGTTCGCTGTTGGCCGCGTGTGGATTGCGGCGGCTGCGGAAGAGCGGATTCGTCGGCCAAGACTGCCCGCCGTCTCGGGCGTAATGCGGAGCAGAAGACGACGGTCGGCCGATGCCGACGTTAACGGCCGTCGGCTTTGAGCTCGGCCGTCTGCGAGCCGGCGATTTCAATGCTGGTCGCTCCGGCCGCACTGTCGTCGGCCCCCTCGACGTAGATGCGGCATTCGCAGGGGCCCTCGGCGGCAGCGGGGACCGCGATCCGTAAAACGGTGTCGCTGGCCGCCACGTGTTGGTTGGCACTAAAGAGCACCGGATCGTTGGCTTGGCGATAGGTGGCGGCGAATTCGGCTTGGGCCTGGGCGGTGAGCTCGAATCGCCCGCGGTGCGAGGTTTTGCCGGCCAGCCGATCGCGGCGCGGCACCAATTCCACGGTCGCCCGGCCGGCGATTGGAATTGCGGCCGTGATTTCGAGCGTCTCGCCGCATGTCGCTTGGGGTGGACTCGTGACGCGAATTGCCTGCGGCCGGCGGAGGCGTAACAGCGGATCGCCGAGCAGATTGAAGAGCCACACGTGCTCGACAAGCTCTTCGCGCGGATCGACTGGATTCAACAGCGCGGCCATGGCGTCGATGGCTTGCCGGGTCGATCCATCGGTCGCGGCGCCGAGCATTCGCTGTTTGGCCTTCACCATTGCGCGACCGAGCGTGGAAGGCGCACCGGCGAAGAATTCATCCATTAGCTCGCAACCGAGCACGGCCATGGCATAGGGCATGGTCACGCGGGAGCCGCCGAGAACGGCCACCGGTCCGCCGGGCGCACGCAGCATGTCCTCGGCCAGGCAATCCTCCGGGCGATCGAACGCGCCGGTGTAGCACGCCAACAGGCAGGCAATCGGAGCCCCATGTTGACTGCGAAGCTGGCGCATATCGTCTCCCGACAGCGAAGCAAAGCGGCCGCCGGGCACTTCGACGTCGGCCAGGCGATGCGGCCAGGCGTGGCCAACGTAGATCCAGCACAAACTTCCCTCGGTCAGCGAATCGAGCACGGCCTGCCGGTATTGAACCGGGTTGGGGCAGTAGGGGCTGCGCCAGTTGCCGTAGGTGACGTGCGTCGAAAAGCTGGCGGGCACGCCCCCCACGATGATCCGCCGCGCGGCGGTTTCGATGGCCGCGTCGGCCAACATGCCGAATCCACCCAGCCCGGCCACGAGATTGACGTTGCGTCGCCAGGTGCCGAAATCGGTGCTGCGTTCGTAGGCCAGAATCTTGGCCACCATGCGCGACAATTCTTCCGGCGTATCGGCCGGCAGCCGGCCCACGGCCAGCTCGGGCAACGCATCGTCGTCGAGATCGGCATAGCCATTGTCGGAAGCGATCGAGGGTTCGGAGCCAAACCGCGGCGTGACTTTGGCCGGAATCTGACACGTCGCCACGGCCAACGTATCGGCCGAGCTCTCCGCCGCTCGATTGGCGACGGCATCGCCGACGAGCACGACATATTCCAAGCCGCCTTGTCGAGCCTGGCGGCGAATCGCGTCGCGCAGGTCGCTGGCCGAGAGCGTGCTCGACAGAAACGCCAAGTGATGGCCTTGCGCCGTGCGATGAGCCACCCACGGCTCGAGCGCCGAGCGAAACGGCGCCGGGCAGACGACCAGTGTGTCAATCGGCGCTGCCGCAACCGTGGCCAGACAAACCGCGAGCAGACAGAGGTTCATGGCCAGATTCCTCGCGGCGGAAAACGGGACAGCCGGCAAGTCCAAATGAGTCGGGCGGAGATTGTAACCAGCCGATGGCGGCGGGCGCAAGGCGAGTTTTGGGCCGGCCGATCAGCGGTTGGCCCTGGCCTCGCGTGCCAGCAGCAATGACGCAGAGATCGTTGGACGGCGCCGACCGGGATATTGCTGTGCCATCGTGCTGGGACGCGGCCCAGCGGCCCGACACATCACTGCCGGCGGCGCTGGTAGCGGCGGCTGGCTTGTTCGAGCGTGCGGCGTTCTTGCTTGGTGAGGCTGGACTCGCCGTCGCGACTGATCTTTTCCAGGATGGCGTCGACCTGGCGGGACAATTGCCGGTCTTCGGCTTCGGGATCGTGCAGGCGGAGCCGGGTCGGCCGCTTCAGCCGCGGCCAGCCGCTGGAGGAAAACAGTCGGCCCAGGTTCATGTTCGTGCGGAAATAAATGAACGCCATTAGTGCGCCGGCGAGATGTGCGGCGAACGTGATCCAATTCGCCCCCCCGTTGAGGATTCCCACCAGATCGAAGCCGATCAAAATCGCTCCCAGCAGCCAGGCGGGCATCGGCACGAAGATGAAGATGACCGTCTGCTTGGGATCGTCGAGGCAGAACAGGACCACCATGCCCAAGACGACGGCGAAGCAACCGAACAAGGCACCGCCCCCGCCCGTCCCCGCGTACAGCGCCAGCCACACGAGCGCGGCCGTAATGGCCAGCATCAGGTAGATGCGGATGAATTCGCGGGGCCCGTATTTGTCTTCCACGGCCCGGCCGAAGAAAAACAAGCCGAGCATGTTCCAAAGAATCGTCCAGGGCTCGATGTGGACCATCGAATAGGTGACCAAGCGCCAAATCTGCCAAGGGGAGTGTAGCAACGTGCTGTCGACAATCAGCCAACGGACCAGCGCTTCGCTATGCAGCAGGTTTTGCAAGAAAAAGTAGATGACGTTGACGACAATCAGCACCACGACCACGGACCGGGCGTTCAGCAGGCTGCTCGATTCGTCGTCGCGGTAGTAGTTTCGATCGTAGATGCCCATCGAGTCGTTCTCTGCGAATTGCCCGGCCAGCGGTGCGAAAACACGGTGCCGTGGCTCTCTTTTGCCGGCGCCGAGTGCAGGCCGGTTCTGCCCCGGGGAAACTGCGTGGCCCGCCCCCCCCTTTGCGCGCCCCGTTCACCTTCGGCACGCGGCGGGCGGTTCAGGTCGGCCACTCCCTTATCTTATCCTGAACACGCCGGAACGCCGACGCCGGCCGGCAAAGATAATGGTACCGCCGGGCGCTCGGCATCGGAAGCTGAAGGGGGGTGGCCGGTTCGGCTAACGCACAGGGGCGCCAACAAAAACTCGCTAGCTTCACAGCAGCCCGGTACGAATCGCGCGACGGTCGCCGTCCGGGCAGGCGCCGTGGAAGCGAACCGAAACGCGCTGCGAACACGCATCGCAGCAACGGTTTGCCCTGTGCCGTCAGCTCTGTCGGGCTTCCGCCGCGAGGTCGGGCTGCGCGCCGCCGGCATGGGCCATGACCTGTTCGAGAACAAGACGCATCTTCGCCGCCGGACGCAGATAGCGTTCGTAGGTATCCCAACTGTTCCGGCAAAGCTGTCGCGAGCGGTCGGGCGAATGCCATAGCTCGCAAATCGTATCGACCATTTTCGCGGGAGTGTCGAGCTGCCACACGCCGTGCGCTTCGTCCAGTGGAAAACCAGCCCGATTGGGAATCGGTTCGCTGATGATGCCCTTGCCGGCGGCGAAGTTTTCGACGAATCGCCAGGAAAAACAACCGAGCAGTCCGTTGGTGTAAATCGCCAGCGGCGACTGCTGGACGAAGCGGACGTATTCGTGGTGCGAGTATTGGCGGTCCTCGATGGCCTGCCGATATTTCGTTTCGGCCAATTCGCTGCGGCGAAATCCACCGACGAAATCGCTGCCCAAGCGCTCGCGTAGACCGACGATCAATTCGGCCCTTGCTGCGTTCCAGCCGGCATAGCGCTCATCGACCTCCGGCCAACAGGAGGGATTGAAGAATAAGACCGGGCGTTCGTTCGGTTTGGCGCTCTGGGGAGGATGCTCGTAGGCGCTGAAGACCTGCCGGTCGCGGTATTGGAGCACGCGGCCCATTCGCCACCAGACACCCCGCAGTCGCTCGCGGAAGGGCTTGCGAGCCATGCGACCTCCGGCGTGTTTCCAGCGGTCGCGCAGGTGGGAATAG
>DATJTR010000485.1:0-4659 GCA_035503215.1 Pirellulales bacterium | reverse complement strand
TGTTCGTGGGGGGGGCTTCTTCGTGAATCGCTTCACTCTCCACCCAGGTCGAGCCGACGAAATCGTCGTCGAGTTGTTCCATGCGGAACAAGAGGTCGGTGGTTTGCTCGCTGACGCTGGTCCACATTTGCTCGTAGATGCGCATGCCTTCGCGTTTGAATTCGACCTTGGGATCGACCTGGGCATAGCCCCGCAGGCCGACGCTGTCGCGCAGGTGATCCATCGCCAGCAGGTGCTCTTTCCAGGCCGCATCGAGAATCGACAAGAGCAGGTTCCGCTCCATGCGGCGGATTTCGGGTCGATAACGGTCTTCGACCGCCGTGGTCAGCCGGCCTTCCAGCTCATCGCGATTCAGCGGCGCCAGTTCCTCGGGGCGGGCCGTGTATTTGATCTTTTGCGCCAACCAGTCGGTCAGCGACACCAGTTCGCCATTGCCGGCCTGGGCCGTGGCCTCAGCCGGCTGGTCGGCGAACATCTCGTCGATCCGCCGTTCGACTTCGGCCAGTGCCGAATCGGCCTCGACTTTCTGCGCGCGGCTGTGCTCGACCAGTACCGCCCGGATTTCGTCGCGCTGCTTGTTGCGCAGGTCGTCCATGTCGAGATCGACCTGGAACCGATCGCGGGCCCAGGCGACCAGCCCTTCGCGGTCGTAACGCCGCTGCCCCGATTGGTCGCGGGTGGTGAAGTGGGACAGCCCGGCCATCACCGGATACTCGATTTCCTTTTCGTCGTAGGCGGCGGCGGCGGTGCGACGCACGAGGGACTTGAACTCCTCGGTCTCCAGTTCACTAACCTGGGCCAGATCAAGATGCTTGCCGAATTTGTACTGGACCCAAGCGCAGGCCGTGCGAACGCCGAAATCCTCGGCCAGGAATTTTCCCCCTTCGTCGAGATCGATCTGTTCGATTCCCTGCCGTAGCTCGGCCAGAATTGCCTCGCTCACCTGGTCGCGCTCCAGGCGCTTCAGGTCACGATCGCGTAGGTTCAGCTTCCAGCGCGTGTTGGCAAAGCGGGTCAGAGCCTCCCAGTTCCACTCGCTCGCTTCTTCATCCGCGGGCAGATTCTCTTCGATCGCGTCCACGACTTGCCCTTCGGCCATGCGACTGGCTTCGTCGCGGGCCACGCGCTGGGCGGTGGGAAGATCGACTCCTTGGAAATCGCGAGCTTCGAGTTCGACGCCCAATAGCCCGCTGGCCCATTGGGCGAACGTGGCGCCGCCGTAGTTCTTGTCCAAGAATTCGTCGAGGTGGCGGTTGATCTGCCCGTCGATCATGTCCAGGATCAACTGCTTGCAATTACCGCCGTTGAGAATCCGCTGGCGATAGCTGTAAACGCGTTTGCGCTGTTCGTCGCGCACCTCGTCGTATTCCAGCAGGTTCTTGCGGCTCTCGAAGTGCATCTCTTCGACTTTTTTCTGCGCCCCTTCGACGCGGCGGCTGACCATCCGGCTTTCGATGGCCTCGCCCTCTTGCATGCCGAACCGGGTGAGCACGTTCTTCACCCATTCGCCGGCGAAGATCCGCATCAAATCGTCTTCCAGCGAGAGATAGAAACGGCTGGAGCCGGGATCGCCTTGCCGGCCGCAGCGGCCGCGCAGCTGCAGGTCGATGCGGCGGGCTTCGTGCCGCTCGGTGCCGATGATATGCAGGCCGCCCAGCCCGCGCACTTCCTGCCCTTCGGGCTTCATCTGCTCCCGTTCCTCGATCTGGCGGATGAGGTCGATCCATTCCTGCTGGGGGACGTCGAGCCGCGTGGCGTATTTGTCCTGGAGCTGGGCCCAGGCCATCGTCTCCGCGTTGCCTCCCAGAATGATGTCGGTGCCGCGGCCGGCCATGTTGGTGGCGATGGTGACGGCGTTCTTGCGGCCGGCCTGGGCGACGATTTCGGCCTCGCGCTTGTGGTGTTTGGCGTTGAGCACTTGGTGGGGGATGCCGCGGCGCTCGAGCATCGTCGACAAGCGTTCGCTCTTTTCGATCGACACCGTGCCGACCAGGACGGGCCGGCCGTGCTTTTGCACGTGAGTGATGCGGTCGCGGGCCACTCGCTCGGCCTGCGCTTTGGACTTGGCGTCCTTGGGGCGGATTTCGACGGCCGCGTCGTCTTCGCCAGTGATGGTGCCGACCAGCTCGGTGTTGTCCTTCAATTCGACGACGTCGTATTTGTGCATCGTCTCGATTTCGTCGGCGATGGCGTCGTATTTTTCGCGCTCGCTGCGAAAGATTACGTCGGGATGGTTGATCCGCTTGAGCGACCGGTTGGTCGGAACGGCCACGACGTCGAGCTTGTAGATCTTCCAGAACTCGGAGGCCTCGGTCATGGCGGTGCCAGTCATGCCGCAGATCTTGTCGTACAGCTTGAAGAAGTTCTGCAGCGTGATCGTGGCCAGCGTCTGGTTCTCTTCCTTGATGCGGACCCCTTCCTTGGCTTCACAGGCCTGGTGCAAGCCGTCGCTCCAGTTGCGGCCGGGCATCAGGCGGCCCGTGAATTCGTCGACGATGATGATCTCGTTGTCCATCACCACGTAGTTGACGTCGCGCTTGTAGAGGTAATGGGCCTTGAGCGCGTTGTCGATCAAGTGGGGCCATTCCATGTTGCCGGCGGTGTAAAAGCTTTCGACGCCGGCCAGTTTTTCCGCTTCCCGCACCCCCTCGTCGGTGAGATGGGCACTGCGCTCCTTCTCCTTGATCTCGAAGTGCACGTCGGCCTTGAGCTGCCGGGCGACTTTGTCGGCCCGGGCATAGCGACTGACGTCGTCATGGGCCGGTCCGGCGATGATCAGCGGAGTGCGGGCTTCGTCGATCAGGATGTTGTCGACTTCGTCGATGATGGCATAGTGCAGCGGACCCTGGGCCTGCTGCAGATGCATGGGGAAGCGATGATCGCCGCGGGCGGCCGGCCGCATGTTGTCGCGCAGATAATCGAAGCCGAACTCGTTGTTCGTGCCGTAAGTAATGTCGCAGGCATACGACTTCTGCCGCTCGGAGCTATCCATGCCCGACTGGATGGCGCCGACCGTCATGCCCAACCCCATGTAGAGCGGGCCCATCCATTCCATGTCGCGGCGGGCCAGATAGTCGTTCACCGTGACGACGTGGACCCCCTTGCCCTCCAGGGCATTGAGATAGCACGGGAGCGTGGCCACCAGGGTCTTGCCTTCGCCGGTCACCATTTCGGCGATGTTGCCGGCGTGCAGGATCATGCCGCCGATCATTTGCACGTCGTAATGGCGCATGCCCAGAAAGCGCCGTCCCGACTCGCGGGTAGCGGCGAAGGCTTCGACCAACAGGTCGTCGAGCGTTTCGCCGGCGGCCATACGGCGGCGAAATTCGGCGGTGAGGCCGCGCAGTTCGTCGTCGCTCAGCGCCTGGAACTTGGGCTCCAGGGCGTTGATACGCTCGACTTTTGCCTGTAGCTTCTTGATGTATCGGGCGTTCGAGGAACCAAAGAGCGACGTAATCGTCCGCTCGATGCCCAAGGCGATCGAGGCGAAAAAGCCGCTGATCAGTTCCCAAATTCGTTCGAGTATTTCCATGAATCGACCTTAAACCAATTCGGCCGTCACGCGTTGCCGACCGAGTTCCGTCCCTGCCAGCAGGCACCGGGCGGCTGAAATAGCAGCCGCGACCTGGGCCGCCTCCGGCAACATCCCTGCTGCTCTCAAGACCCGTCAGTGAGAAGCGGCAAGGGCGGGCAGACCGGCGAACCGCACACATGTCGGGCAGTACAGCGTCGGCCGGCACTGCCTTGGCCAACACAGCGTCGGACAGTACAGGCACAACCTGCCACCGGCAGACGCCCCGCGGGCAGGCCCGCACGGCGTTGACCGTGGGCCGGGCGAGACCGATCGCCCCGCGAAAACGGCCGAACCGCGGGAGCGGCAGCGGCTGCGTAACCTTCGCAGACATCAAAGTTTATTGCTATGCCTCCGGGGGGTCAAGGACAGTTGCCCCACGGCGGCGCCAATCCCAAGTCGCTTCAGGGAAGTTGCTTACGTGACGAACACCTTCGCTGACACAGACCTGCGGGGACAATTGCTCTTCCTCGGTACGGGGACTTCGGTCGGCGTGCCGGTCATCGGCTGCGGCTGCGACACTTGCTCGAGCGGCGACGTGCGCAACAGCCGCACTCGGTCGAGCATCGTGCTGGGTTTGCCCGAGGGTAACGTGCTGGTCGACACCACCCCCGACCTGCGGACCCAATTGCTCCGCGAACGGGTCGGCCGGATTCATGCCACGGTGTTCACGCATGACCATGCCGATCATCTGTTCGGCCTCGACGACTTGCGCATCTTTACGTACTACCTCGGCGGGCCGATGCCGATTTACTGCGAAACCCACGTCGAAGAGCGGATTCGTAAAGCGTTCGACTATGCCTTCGTGCCGGAGGCCAAGAACTACGGCGGAGGGGTGCCGCAGATCGCGTTTCACACGATTGCGCCCGGCCGCTTCGAAGTGCTCGGGCAGGAGATCATGGCGCTCCGGCTCGAACATGGCCGGTTCCGCGTGCTGGGATTTCGCATCGGCCGTGTAGCCTATTGCACCGATACCAACTCGATTCCGGCCGAGAGCTGGCCGCTGCTGGAAGGTTTGGACCTGCTGATCCTGGATGCCTTGCGTCACGAGCCGCATGCCACCCATTTCAGCCTCGATGAGGCCGTGA
>DATJTR010000484.1:0-4584 GCA_035503215.1 Pirellulales bacterium | reverse complement strand
GGTCCCCTTGTTCATGGCCGGAGTGGTGTTGTACTTGTTCTTCGCCACCGCGCTCGGTATTTTTTTGGGCACGATCACCCGGACCATGGCTCAGTTCGCGCTGCTCATCATTCTGCTCATCATCGTGCTGCAGATGCTGTCGGGCGGAAACACGCCGGTCGAAAGCCAACCCCCGTGGCTCGAACGGCTGACTATCGCCCTGCCGTCGCGGCATTTCGTGGCGTTCGCCCAGGCTATCATCTATCGTGGCGCCGGGCTCGATATCGTCTGGCCGCAGTTTCTGGCGGTTGCCGGCATCGGGCTGGCCTTTTTTACCTTCAGTATCAGTCGATTCCGGCAGTCGATCGCGGTTGCCCGTTAACATCGCGACCCGTCATCGACCGGCCGATCCGCCAATTCATCCGTTTCTGGAAGGAACATCGTCATGCACAGGCTTTTTCTCGCGGGCGTGCTGATCGCCAGCGCCACGTCGGCCGTGGGGCAAACGACCGCGGCGCCCAAAAAACCAGTTGCGCCAGCGACCAAATCGGCCGCACCGGCCCCGGCGGCTGCCAAGCAGGCGGCGCCGCCGGCGGCCAACGCGCAATCGGCCGATGCCGCAGTGCGGGCGGCGAGCGCGGCCTATGTCGCGGCGCTCAACGCGGGCGATTTGAAAGCCGCGGCCGCCTTCTGGTCGGATGGGGGCGAATTCGTCGACGCGGCCGGCCAGGTCACGCCTGCCGCGACCATCGTCGCCGAGCGACTGCCCCAGCGGTTCGCCGGCAAGGACCGGCCTCAGCTCAAAGTCGCGATTCGCTCGCTGCGTCTGCTCGGCGGCGACGCGGCCCTGGAAGACGGCGCGGTCGAAACGACGGCTGCCGATGGTTCGACCGCCAGCCGCGGAAGTTACAGTGCCGTGTGGGTGCGGCGCGGCGGACGCTGGCAAATCGACAGCCTCCGCGAGGCGTCGTCCACGGCCGACGCGATGGCTGCCGACGATTTGAAACAGCTCGACTGGCTGGTCGGCCGCTGGTCGGCGAAAGCCGACGAGGCCACGATCACGGTCGATTGCCAATGGTCCGAGGAACATGCCTGGATCCAGCGCGACATCACGATCGAGCGGGCCGGCCAGCCGCCGATGCGGATCAGTCAGCGCATCGGCCGCGATCCGCAAACGGGGCGGATCAAAAGCTGGGGCTTCGATTCGGCCGGCGACACCACCGAGGCCACCTGGGAACCGCGCGGCAAGGAGTGGCTGGTGAGCTCGCACGGCACGCTGCCCGGCGGCGGGCAGACCAGCGCCGAAAACGTTTATTCCGACATCAACGAGGCCGGTTTCACCCTCACATCGCAAGAACCGGGTTCGGCGGACAAGCCGGCCGACCGCCTGGAGCTGAAATTCGTCCGCTTGGATGGCGAGGCCGCGGCCGGGTCGGCGGACGCCAACGAAGAGGCCCAGCGGGCCGCGATTTTGGCCAGTCCCGAATGGCGCGAGGCGCTGCGGGCCTTCCAGGCCTATCAGTCGGTACAGAAAACCTATACGGTCGAAGAGATGCAGGAGATGAACGCAGCTCTGGCCAGCAAGGTGTCGCAAATGTCGGCCGCCGAGCTGCGCGATTTTCTGGCCGACTCGCGGGAAAAACTGGCCGTGCTGATGAGCCCCCGGGCGCAGGAAGCCCGGGCGTGGCTCGCGCAGCGGATCGCGGTGGAAGTGAAACTGACTCCCGAAATGATCAAAGCCGAGCGGCCTGACATCGTCAACATGACGAGCGCCGAACTCGAAGCCTTTCTCGACCAGTGGCAGAAACAGCGCGAGCAAGTCCGGCAAACCCAACAGCAGGTCGAGGCGGGCCGGGCTGCGCGGGTGAAAAACATTCAGTCAACACAAAAACAGCAAGCAGCCGAGCGCGAAGCTGCCTTGCGGCGGGCCAGCGATGCGATGCGCACCCCTTACGGCGTCTATTACGGTCCCGGGCCGGTGAACAATCCCGGCCGCGCCTTTTTCGATTATGGTCGGCGCCCACCCTATTACGGAGCGTGGCGCTATTAGGGAGCTTGAGGCGGCAGGCTTGAGGAATGAATGCGGCGTCGGAACGAATGCTTGCTGCCTCCAGGCGACGATCGTGATGGACAATAAGCTTTTGGTTTTGGCGCTCGGTTTTCGTGCCGTAACGCCGCTCGTGGGCCTTGTTCTTGCCGTCTCCGGTTGCGATCATCCGGCACGAGACGCGGCCGACCGTCGAGCGAATGCTAAAAGTCAAAATGACACGCCGCCGGCGATTCCAATCGAAGCCGGCATGGTCACGAGTCGGGACCAGCCCGTGGCGGCAGCGATCGACACCGACGCGCGGGAGCTGCGCCCGGGTGGCCAGTTCATGGTGAGCGTGAGGGTGCAAATCCGGCCTGGATGGTACATCTATGCGGTCGACAAACCGGCAGGGATGGTCAGTCCAACGAGCATCCAGCTCGAACTCTCCGACGGCATCGAACAAGCCGGCGATTGGATCTTGCCGGCGCCGTCGCCGCAAGCCGGCATGCCCGGCGAAACGTTGCCCCAGCGGCTGAATTTCGTCTACGATGGCGCGATCCAGTTCGAGTGTCCGCTGCGCGTTGCCGCCGACGCGGCGCCGGGAGAAAAAACGATTCGCTGCTTGATCAAATATCAGGCCTGCGACCGATTTTCCTGCCGGCCGCCGAGCGAGACGATTTTGGAGACCGCCGTTCGCATCGAGCGCTGAAGTTCTTATCGAGAGCTATCGGAGGCACCTATGCTTCGCTGCTGGTTTGCTGCTGGACTTTTGGCCCTGGTGCTGACCGGCTCGGCCCCGGCCGACGAGCCCATCGCGGTCAAAGTGCTCTACTGCGGCGAGCCAGGCTCGGAGCGAGCGGCCGATTACGTCAAATTCCTGGAGAGCCATTTCAGCCACGTGGCCGTGCAAAACTTGCTCACGTTCAAGGAGGAGCAGGCCACCGGACACGACGTGGTCGTCATCGACTGGTCCCCCGTATACGACGCCGGCAAAGGGGAGATGAATGATGAGAAATGGAAAACGCTGAGAAAGGCTCCGCCGCTTGGCGCCAACTTCAGACGCCCCACGATTCTCATCGGCGGCGCAGGCGGAACGGTCATCCAGTCAGCTCGCTTGAAGATCGACTGGCTTTGCCTGTGCCTCGATGGGCCGGCGCACCGCGTGGCGGTCGATCATCCCTTGTTTCATGCTCCGCTCGAAGTGAATCCCGAGTTCAGCGAGCAAGACACCCCCGCCGATTACGCCGATGAAACGGTCGATCCGACTCTGGGGAAGAAAATGTCGGTCTGGCGGATGCAAACCAAGAACTTTCCGGAGGTCGATCCGGGACTGGTCTCCAACTTGTACGGTTTCGCCGACTCGCCCGACGCCGAGGTGTTTGCCCAGGGCATGGCCGGCAAAGGGCCGGACACGGTTACGCTGGGGCGGCACGCCAATTATTTCCTGTGGGGTTTTTCGGCTTCCCCCGCCGACATGGCGCCGGCCGCGCGGCGGCTGTTCGTCAACGCCGTTTGCTACATCCGCAAGTTCGATGGCCAGTCGCCGCTCGTTTATCGCACGTCGCCGGGCCGGGAATGGGCGTTACGTTACGCGCTCATCCCGCGGCAATTGACCGACGAGGGACGAAAACGCTCGGAGCAGCAATTGCGTGAAATGCTGCCTCGCTTTCTGAACCTGCTGCCCCAGGAGGCCCGTGACGATCCTGAGGCGTTCATCGCCAAGCGGGTAGAACAATCGCAGACCGCCTATCGCGGCTGGCTGAAGGAGGTGATTCCCCAGCCGCTTCACGATGAGTTCGGCATGGACGTCGAGAAGTACCAGGCCTATTACCACGAGAATCTCGAATATCTGCGGCCCGACGACGAGAAGTCGCAAAAGCTGGTGGTCGATGACGACGCCAAGACGGTCGGCCCCTCGAATCGCCGCCCGGAAATGCTGGAGCGCTGCGTGGGGATGCTGGAGAACAACGACCGGCCCGAGCTCGCGACGCGACTCTTGAAGCGCTACACGTCGCAGGATTTTGCCACCGCCGGGCAGTGGCGGGCATGGCTCGACGCCAACAAGCCACGCTTGTTTTTCAGCGACTCAGGCGGTTACAAATTCTTTGCTCAGCCGGCCTCGCCGTGATGGATTGCGGCGAGGCGGCGGCGAAATGGTTCACCGCCGCTTGCGGGAAGCCAAGTATAGGACTGTGATGCCAGAACAGCTAACAGAGTCTGCAACGCGGCCGGCTTTCGTGGCCGAAGTGTGCTTGATACTCGCAGACGAGCACAGCCGAGTGCTTTTCTTAAAGCGCGCGAATACGGGCTATATGGATGGAATGTTTCACGTCCCAGCCGGTCACGTGGAAGAAGGCGAGTCGATTGCCGCGGCAGCTTGCCGTGAATTGCTCGAAGAGACGGGCGTGGAGTGCACGCCCAACGATGTAAGGCTCGTTACCGTCTTGCAGAGAGCCACGAGGCCCAGTCGGCTCGCGTTCTTTTTTGTTGCTAAATCATGGCGCGGCTCTCCATTCAATCGCGAGCCCGGTAAATGCGCAGAACTCGTGTGGGCCGAACCGGACTCCATACGGGCT
>DATJTR010000483.1:0-6346 GCA_035503215.1 Pirellulales bacterium | reverse complement strand
CACGCCTTGAGCACGAGCGTGTCGAACGCCGTCTCGGCCAACAGCAGGTCGACCCCGCCTTCGACGAGGGCGTCGATTTGTTCGTAATAGTTGTCGACCATCTCGTCGAACGTTACCGCCCGATAGGCCGGATCGCTGACGCTGCCGGAGATCGACAACTGTTTGCTGGTGGGGCCGAGCGAGCCGGCCACGAATCGGCGACGTTCCGGCGTTTCGAGATTCATCTCGTCGACGGCCCGCCGGGCCAAGGCCACGCCGGCCAGGTTGAGCTCGCGGACGTGCTCGGTCATGGAGAAATCGGCCATCGAGACCCGCGTGGCGCCGAAGGTATTGGTCTCGATGATGTCGGCCCCCGCCTCCAGGTATTGGCGGTGGATGCGATAAATCGCCTCGGGCTGGGTGATCGACAAGACGTCGATGAAGTTTTGCAGATTCTCGCTGTGCCCGGCGAACCGCTGACCGCGGTAATCCTGCTCGGTGAATTTGTGAGCGTGGACCATCGTCCCCATCGCCCCGTCGAGGATCAGGATCCGCTGGGCAAGCAGGTCTTCGATCAGTGGTTTCGTAGGAGGAGGAGTTGCGATGGCCATGGCGGATTCAGGCGGCGGTGAGTGAGGCGGGGATCGAGGGACCAACTACCGGCAATGATAAACGAGCGGCAATTGGCAAACTGGGCAAAGAGGTCCATGGCCCGATTGGCCCCTGGGTATCAGCTGTGTCCGACGGCCCATTTGGCCAGTCGGGCGCCTGCCTCAGCCGGTTCCCGCAGCAATGTGTTTCCATGCGAACTATTTAGTATGTCATACGCCAATGCGTTGTAAACCCCGTGGCCACGATTGGTTAGAAGGAGATGTGGGGCCGGCGACTGGTTCGCGGTAACCGGGGGCGACCGGCTTCGGCCGTAGCCGGGCAGTCGGGATTCTCCAGTTTTCGCAGTCACTGCGATCGTTGTAAGGCTCAAGACCCGCAAGACCCGAACCGATAGTAGACAACATTCCCGCGCGCACCCATGCGCGCAGGGAACATCGCCGGGCCCAGGGGGTCCGGGCGAACGTTTGGTAGTCCAATTCTATCGCTCGAGAACAGCCCATGGGCTCGTCGTCACCGATTCCTCAGACGCCGGGTGAACCCCAAGAGCCCTACGGCGGCGAGCCGATGATCATGCCCTTTCGACCTGTGGCAGACCGCGCGGCCGCCAAGTCGTCGGCGCTGGCGGCCGATATGCCCCCGATCGTGCTCAAGCTGCCCGATCTATTTGCCGCCCCGGCCGATCGAGAGCCCACGGCGGAGACGGGGCCAGCGCGACCCTGGATTGGCATGGTGATGTGGTGCGTGACGGGAATCTTGGGGATTGTGGCCGTCGTGCTGCTCATGACGGGACGTTCGGAGCCGACTCCTGCAGTGGAAGAAGCCCCGCAATGGCGCGGCAGTGCGACCGAATCGCAGAGCGCGTCGCCGGCATTTACCGCTTCGGCGGCCGGCGCACCGACCGCTGGAATGAGCGGCGGGGGGGCGACGGGCGCCATCGATGTGACGGTGCCGCCGGCAGCCGAGGGTGCCGGTCAATCGCTGCCGAACGATTCGCCGTGGCGCGGACCGGCGTACCCAGGGGCGCTTGGCGCGCCCGGCGGCGCTGTGCCACCAGGGGGTGATGCGAACGGTGGATCGCCGGGTTATCCCGGAACAAGCAACGCGGCTCCGGACAACTTTACCACTCCCGGGAGTATCCCGCCGGGCGGCTTTGCACCTGCCGGAGCGGTGCCGGGCTACGGCAGTCCGGCAGGCGGAAATTTCCCAGCCGGTGGATCGACTCCGCCCGCTGGCGGCCAGAGCGCGCCTGCGGGTTTGGGAGACGGTCCTTGGCCGCCTGACGCCGCTGCAACGGATCAGACGAAGTTGCAGACCAACGGGCCGCGAACCGCGCTGCTGCCAAACTCAGGTGGCGCTCAGTTCGGCGGTGGTATTCGCAATATTGATGTGGGGCCGCGCAATGACCGCAGTCGATAGAGCCTTCATCAAGGCGTATGCCGCGGGACGCTCGGGCCGTAACGCCGCGAGCGAAACTCGCGTTTTGCCGTCGGTCGAGATGGCACCGCCCCGCGGCGTGCCGTCGTACCGGGTCGACGCGGCCCACGCGGCCGTGCGGGCACCTGCGGCAACGCTGGGCAAACCGACCGGCTCGGCCCGGTTGCCCGACGAACATGCCGTCGCTGGCAGCAGGCCGCAAACCGCCACGACCGTCGAACACTTGGGCCGGGAACGGCTCGTGGTCTCACTCGGCGATACGGCAATTCCGCCCGACTGGATTTGGGAGCGGCAGCCGCATCCCGTGTTTGCCGATAGAGGGTCGGCGGTTTCGCCCACTGTGGTTGCGGCACCGCCGGCGACGCCCATGCCGACGCGGAGTGCGGCGGTGGCCGAAGCTCCTCCCCCTTCGCGCTTGCAACCGCTAACGCTGCCGACGCCGCGCTCGCAGCCACTTGCGCCCGAACCGGCCAAAATCGATCCGCCGCGGCCGGAGCCGGCACGGCCCGAACCCGTTCAGCCCCAGCCGCTGCATTCGCAGCCGGCCGAATCGCTGGCAGTTCAGCCATCGGGCCTGGTGGCGGAATCGGCAAACCCGAACGCGGAGATTTCGAAGCTCCCGGCGTCACGGATTCTTTCGCCCGAGATTCTGTCGCTCAGCATGGCTTCGCTTGGTGCGGCGGCACCCAAAACTTTGCCGGCCACCGCGCCGCGCGGGGCGGTGCAGTCGCCGGCCCCGGGGACGGCTGGGCCACTCTCGCTGTTCACGCCGCCGCGAGTCGAAGAACCGCTGCAGCCGGCACTCGAGGTCGATCAATTCCTCTGGCCGGCCGAAATCGACCAATTGTGCGACCGGGCCGCCACCGGGCTGAATGCTTTTGCGTCGAAGCTCATGGACGCGGCGCGACGTGGCCGACGGCGGGTCGCGCTGGTCGGCGCGACGCAGGGGGCGGGAACGACGACCGTCGTTTTGTGCTTGGCGCGGCTGGCCAAGGCGAAACAGGCAACTTGGGGATTGCTCGACGCGGCAATCGGCAGCCCGGCCCTCGCGCCGCGGCTGGGGATCGCGCAGGCAACCGGCTGGCAGGCGGTGCTGGCGGGCCGGGAGCGACTGGCAGACGTGTCGATCGCTTCGCTCGACGACCGCCTGATCCTGGTCCCCTTGTCGAACGAGAGTCTGGACCCACGCGGATTGCAGGCCAATCTTGCCGCCGCCACGATTTTTTCCACGTTGGCCGAGGCGGTCGATTTGATGCTGGTCGATGCCGGAGCAGTCAATGGGCATCACCCGGGCGCATTGGCCGCGCTCGTACGGGCGGCACGGCTCGACGCCATCTATTTGGTGTATGACGAGCGGGCGACCACGGGCGACGAGTTGGCGACGCTGACTGGCCGGCTCCAGGCGGCGGGCGTGACGGTCGCGGGAACGATTGCGAGTTTCGAACAACCGACTGGGGCAATCTGAATAAAAGCACCAAAATTCCGGAGCGCCTTTCCGGCACGTGCTGCCCGACGTGCCTTGTTTCCGACTGGCATCGCGCTCCGTTTTGGGTGAGGACCTATTTAGCGAGGGCGTTTCGCACGCCTCGGGGGTGACCGCGATGTATGAGAAATACTGGCAGTTGTCGACCAAACCGTTCGACGGTGGCGGCGATGCGCGGTTCTACTATCCGAGCGAAGTCCATCAAGGCGCGCTCTTGAAGTTGCGCTACGCGATCGAGGCCCGCCGCGGCGGAGCGCTGCTGGCTGGCATGTCGGGCTCGGGAAAGACGATGCTGGTGCAATCGCTCGAGCGTCAATTGGCCGAGAATTACGCGCCGTTCGTGCACCTGGTGTTCCCGCTGCTCGCGCCAGGTGAACTCGTGTCGCTGTTGGCGATCGAGCTGGGAGCGGTGACGACGGCCCAGCAACCGTCGGCCGAGCACTGCATTCGTGCGGTGCAAACCTTTTTGACTGAGAATACCCGCCAGGGGCGTCACGCCGTGGTGGCCGTGGACGAAGCCCAACTGCTCGCCGACACGCCGGCCATGGAAACGCTACGGCTGCTGATGAACTTGAACCGCGGCACCGACCCGGTCTTGACGCTGCTGGTGGTCGGGCAGAGCGGCTTGTTGCCGGCGCTCGACCGCATGCCGGCCTTCGAGGAGCGGCTGGCGGTGAAGTGCTTGTTGCGACCGCTAACGGTCGATGAGACCGCTGCCTACGTCAGCCACCGGTTGGCGGCGGCCGGCGCCCGGCACGAGATCTTCACCCCCGACGCGCTCACGCATCTGGCCCACCTGGCCCGGGGCAATCCGCGGCGGATCAACCGGCTGTGCGACCTGGCCCTGCTCGTCGGGTTTGCCGAAGAGCAAAAGAGGATTGGGCCGGACCAACTCGACGTGATCGCCGACGAATTGGTCCACGTCTCGCCCGACGCTTGATTGAGCGGGTGGTCAATCGTCTCCGCCTGGCGGGCAGCTCTTTCCGCGGCAAGCGGCATTCCTGAGCGCGCTGTCCCCTCGTTAGCGGCGGCCGAGCGGTCCGTTCGCCGCCGCCTGCCGACTCGTCTTCCCAGCCCCAATTCGGGCGGTCGCGCGGAGGTTTGGAAAGCCGGCGGCCGTGCTAGAATGTCGAGCGCTCCGGTAGACCACGAAAGGAAATTCATGTCACACGTGCTCAAGTATGAGGCCCGGTATTTCAGGGTCGAGACGGCCGAAGTCGTGGGCCCTGACGATTCGAGCCAGGCGGTATACGTCAGTTGGTGTAGCGAAGCGTTTCGCGAATTGAAGGACATGCCGCAGAACAGCCTCTCGCGGTTGGTGCCCGTCGCGCCGGCGGCCACGCGGGCCGAGGCGCTGCAGCAAGCGTTTGCCTGGATCAAATCGACCTACGACTCGCAGCAAGCCCGGCGAACGTTCAAGGCCGATCAGCCGAAGGCGATCACCTACATCGTGCGATTGTTCAAGGACGAGCATACGCTCGATTTCGAGTTTGCCGAATTCACCGACGCCAAGGCGTTTGCCAAAGCGGCGGAGCGGGAGATCGACGTCACGAAGATCGGCATCACGAACAACGAAAGCCCTCAATACTTGCAGGTCTGGGAGCGGGCGGCGGCGAAGTAAATAGCCACGGCTGCACGAGCGATGCCAGCCAACGTCGAGATCAAAGCCCGCGTGACGGACTTGGGGGCGATCCGCAGCCGCGCCGTGGCGCTGGCCACCGCTGCGCCCGAGGAACTCGAACAGGAAGATATTTTTTTCGCGCTGCCCCCGGGAGCCGGTTCGGCCGGAGATCGGCTGAAGCTGCGGAGTCTCTCGGCCGACCGGGGCGAATTGATTCTGTACCAGCGGGCCAACGTGCCTGGGCCAAAGAGGTCGAACTACCAGCTCGCGCCGACCAGCGACCCGGCCGCTCTGGCGGCGATTCTGTCCGCGGTGCTGCCGCGGCGGGCGACCGTGCGGAAGCGGCGGACGGTGTATCATGTCGGCCAAACCCGCGTGCATCTCGATCAGGTGGTCGGATTGGGGGATTTCGTCGAACTCGAAGTCGTGCTCCGCGACGGGCAGACCACCGACGAGGGGGCGGCGATCGCCCGAGAACTGATGCACCGCCTGGGCATCGACGCGGCGGAATTGATTGACCGGGCGTATGTCGATCTGCTCGCGCCCGAGACTTGATTGCAGCGATTCGAGCCGTCGGGCATCTTCCACTCGTGGGGGGCGCGGTTCGTTGTGGAGCTGCGCGGGGCGGACTATAATCTGCGGCAAGATCGCTTTCGAGCGTCGAAACTCCCCATTCCTTCGAGAAAAAGAGCAGCCGCTATGACACACCCGAACACAGCCGGCCTCGGCCTTTCATCGAGCACCTTGGCGACGATCAATCGCCGCAGTTTTTTGCGCACCACGGGGGCCGCGGCCCTGTCGATCACCGTCGTCGGCAAGGCGTTTGGCGTGCCGGAAGGGAAGAAGGACCCGCCGGCCGTCTACGCCCTGCCCCCGCTCGGCTATGCGTTCGACGCGCTCGACCCGTTCATCGATGCCACGACGATGGAAATCCATCACGACAAACATCATCAGGCTTACGTCACGAATCTGAACAAGGCGCTCGAAGGGACCGACATCGGCACGCCGCCGATCGACAAACTGATCGCCAACCTGGACAAGGTGCCCGAGGACAAGCGTACGGCGGTGCGGAACAATGGCGGCGGCCACGCCAACCACAGCCTGTTTTGGAAGCTGCTGAAGAAAGACGGCGGCTTGCCCAGCGGCGACGTCGGCCAGGCGATCGACTCACAGCTCAAGGGTTATGAGAAATTCAAGGAGGATTTCAAGAAAGCGGC
>DATJTR010000482.1:0-15512 GCA_035503215.1 Pirellulales bacterium | reverse complement strand
GGATGATCGAGCCGCCGGTTTGCGAGCCGACCGCCGCCAGGCACATGCCCAGCGAAACGGCCGCCGCCGATCCGCTGCTCGATCCCCCCGGCGTGTGCGTCAGGTCCCAGGGATTGCGGGTGGCGGCCGGATCGATGTAGGCGAATTCGGTCGTCACCGTCTTGCCCAGGATGATCGCCCCGGCGGCCCGCAGCCGGGCCACGCAGGCCGCGTCGTGCGCGGCCGGCTCGCTGCTGGTGAGCGACGAACCGGCCCGGGTGGGCAAACCCTGGACGTCGAAAATGTCTTTCACGCCGATCGGAATGCCGATCAAGGGAAACATGGCCAGGCGGTCGGGGGGAAAGGCGTCGAGCCGCTGGGCCGTTTCCATCGCCCGCGCGCGGTCAACCACGGTCCAGGCCTGCACGCGCGGCTCCCAGCGGTCGATGCGGCGCAAACATTCGGCCAAGAGCTGGCTCGGCTTGAGCTCGCCGGCCGCGAATGCCCGATGTGCTTCGGCGATAGACGTAGGAAGCTTCATCGCCTGCCTGTCATACCACACCCCCGGGCGGGGCGAAAGCCGGCCCGCAAAGTGCCGGTTCTTGTGACCGCTACCGCGGTAATGCCAAAACCCGCTCGCGTTGCTCGCTTGGCATGTAAGACCGACGCCGCGCCGGAGGGCAACAAGCCCGCTTCCTCGCGCCTCGCCGGAAGAATTGGGACGGTCACCCGGGGGCCCGGGAGGGGGACAGTCCCATTTTGCTCTGCTTCGCACCGCAAAATCGGGACAGTCCCCGGGCAGTGTCACTCATCGACCCGGCGGTATTGCCCCATGTTCTGCTCGGCCAGGGCCCGCATGAACAGCTCCATCGCGCTGTCGGGGGGGCCGGGAGCGAGGCCGATCGAGTAGATCGATTCGCGCCGGCTGCGGTTGCCCAGCGAAATCAAGTTCACGATGTCGACCGGCGCCACGACCTTGCCGGTCGTCGGTTCGCCGTCGGACAAAAAGTAAATCGCTTCGGCGTCGAACAAAAAGGCCGCCTCCAGGGCGTCGAACGAGGCGGTGCTGGAGCGGGCTTGCTGCGCCATGACGAAGGCGATGGCCGCTTCCTTGTTCCCCTTGTTGGCCGGCACCAGCCGCCGCTGCCACGGTTCGACGTCGCCATTGAAGATGACGAGCGAAAATTGCGTCTCCTCGTGCAGGTTGCGAATGGCGTCGTTCAATTCCCGCTTGGCCGCGTTCAGGCGGCCGCCGGCCATGCTGCTCGACGTGTCGAACACGAACACCAGCTTGCGGGCGTAAATCGGAATGCCATAGTAATACGAGGTGTCGGCCGCCGCGAAGGCCACCACCTGCCGGGCGGCCGGCCCCGGCAGCACGAACCCGTCGTGGTCCTGCCGCCACCACATCGCCCAGGCCTTGGCGTCGCCATTGAAGTGCTCGCCGGTCACGCTGGCCAGATATTTGAGAATGTCGGCCCGGGCTTCCCCCTGCACGTCGGTCAAGAAGCGGATCAATTCGCCGATCGCCTCGATGCGATCGATTCGCACCAGCGCATCGACGATTGCCCGGCGGACGCCGAAATGATCAGTGAACAGTTGCGTCTTGCTCAACTTCACGAGCAAGGGAATGCTGTCCTCGGCGTCGCGGGTGCCCAGCTGATCGGCCAGCTCGGTCACCAGCAGCTCTCCCTTGCGGCTCTTGTCCAGCGAATCGAGCAGCTCGCGCGTGCTCAGATCGATGTCCTGCACGGGCGAGGCCAAGAGGGCCGCCAGCATCGGCACCGATTTTTCCGACAAATCGTTCCGCCGCGCCTGCCGATTCAACTGATCCAAGAAGTAGCGGCAGATTTCTTCGTTCGTGCTGAACTTGAGCAGCGTCTCGTAGGCCGCCGTGCGCACTTCCGGCGCCTCGTCGACCATGCCGGCCGTGATCGCCAGCTTGGCCGCCTCGACCTGCGGATAGCCCGCCAACCGCCGCACCCCTTCGACCCGGGTGGACACGGTCTTGGATTTCATCTGCCGCTGGATCTCGGGCCGGGCGGCCTTGAATTCCGCCGCCTCTTCCTTGGCCGCCGCCTGCTTGGCCGCGTCGGGCTTGGTCGGATGTTTTGCCGCCGGTTTGGCCGCGGGCTTGGCGCCCGGCTTGGCACCAGGTTTAGCCGTCCCGCCGGGCGTGGCCGCATCGGCGGGGGTCGATCCGTCGGCATCGGCGGCCGGCTGTGCGGCGGGCTTGTCCGGGTCGGCTGCCTGGGCGAATGCCGGCCAGCAGGGCAGGGCGGGGGGCACAAGCAGGGCGGCCACGGCCATCCATGTCGAAACCGATCGCCCGCTCATCGGCACTCTCCCCACGTTTCGGCCCCAAGTCACGCGGAGGCTGTCCTCTTACGGCGCCCCGTCAGCAAAGCTTCTCGCCCGCACTTCCACAGTCACGCACCGCCGGCCGATCCGCCCGGCTCGTTTGCTCCTGTTTGATTCTCCCTCACCCCCCCGCGCGAGTCAAACTTGCGGAGACGAGAGGATATGGACGAGGGAGCGGGTTATACTGCCCAGGTTGTCATCCCTTTGCGGAGGTTGCCATGATTTCCCGCCGGTCGTTTGCGCGTCGTCTTTCGCGCGGGGCAGCTTTGCTCGTCGGTCTGGCGGCCGGCCTCTTGGCGCTGCGTGCTCCGCTCGCGGCCGACGAAGCACCCAAGCGGCCGAACATTGTTTTCATCCTGGCCGACGATCTCGGCTATGGCGACCTGGGCTGCTACGGACAGAAACACACCAAGACGCCGAACCTCGACCGTCTCGCCGCCGACGGCATGCGGTTCACCCAGTATTACGCCGGCTCGGCCGTTTGCGCGCCGTCGCGCTGCGTGCTGCTCACTGGCCGGCATCCGGGGCATGCCTTCATCCGCAGCAATAGCGATCCCGGCCCGGCCAGCACGCCGCACGAGATCCGAGGGCAGATTCCGCTTCCCGCCGACGCGCGCACGCTGGCCGATCAGCTCAAAACGCTGGGCTACGCCACCGCCGGTTTCGGCAAGTGGGGGCTGGGCGGCCCGGGCTCGACCGGCGACCCCTTGCGGCACGGCTTCGATCATTTCTTGGGCTACCTCGATCAATACCACGCGCACAATCATTATCCGCGGTTCATCTTCCACGACGGCCAGCAGCTTCCGCTCGACAATCCCGCGATCCCGCTGCACCAAAAGCTGCCGGAAGATGCGAAACCCGACGACCCGGCCAGCTATCGGCGGTTCGTCGGCCACGATTACGTACCCGATCGGCTGGCCGAGGCGGCGCTGCGTTTCATCGACGAGCATGCCGGCGAGCCGTTCTTCCTCTACTATCCGACGACGATCCCGCACATGGCCATGCAAGTACCCGAAGATTCGCTGGCCGAGTACCAGGGGCAGTGGCCCGATCCGCCCTATCCCGGCGGACACGGTTATTCGCCCCACGTCGCCCCCCGTGCGGCTTATGCGGCGATGATCACGCGGATGGATCGCGACATCGGCCGGCTGCTCGCGTCGCTGGCCGACCATCATCTGGCCGAGCAAACCATCGTCGTCTTCACTTCCGACAACGGTGCGCAGGGGGGCGCCGTCGGCGGCGGCGACGTCGATTTCTTCCAGTCGGCCGGCTCGCTCCGAGGACTCAAAGGCTCGCTCTACGAAGGAGGCGTGCGCGTGCCGTGCATCGTCCGCTGGACGGGACATGTTCCCGCGGGCGTAACTTCCGATTTCGTCGTCGGCGCCGAGGATTGGTTTCCGACCTTGCTCGATCTGGTGGGCGAAAAAGATCGCTTGCCCGCCGGCCTGGACGGCATCGACATTGCCCCGACCTTGCTCGGCCAAAAGCAGCCGCCGCGGCCGTTTTTGTATCGCGAGTTTCCCGACGGCGGGGGACAGCAATCGGTGCGCATCGGCAATTGGAAGGCGATTCGGGCGCATCTGATGCCGGGGGGAAAACAGGGCGCGGCGAATCTCAAAATCCAGCTTTACGATCTGGCGACCGATGCGAGCGAGACCCACGACGTGGCCCGCGAGCATCCCGACCTCGTGGCCGAGGCCGAACGCGTGTTCGCCGCCGAGCACTCCCCCTCGGCCGAGTTTCCCTCACCCGCGCTCGATCCGAAATAGCGCGGCGAGATGAGTCGGGCCGCAGGCCCCAAAAAAATGAGCGGCAGCATCGCTGCCTCCTCAGCGCCTCAAGCCTGTAGCCTCAAGCCTGTAGCCTTTCTCCTCCTGTCAAACTGGCGAACCGCGCACGAACGCACGGATCGACACGCCGTGGTTTATTACGTCTCGGCGAGGCGGCCGCGTTTTCTTCGAGCAGCCCGCGCTTGCTAGCCGACTTTTACTAGCGGTGAGCGGCTGCCCCCTCCTCACGCAACACGCGTTGCGGCTCGCCCGGACAGGTTTCGTCGACCAGGCCGAAAGGGGAGGGGGGAAACGCGGCGAGCCGGCCCGCTCACCACCCGCCGCGAGCGACTTGCGGTTTCCCACCTATACGATTTCCAGCACGTTCGGCAAAGTTTGCCTGTTCCATGCGACGGGCAAAACGGCCAAACCTTCGAGGAACCCTCCAGCCATGAATATCGTGCTTCACAACGGCATCCTGGCGATTTCCGTCGATCTGGAGTTGGACGTCACGCGTCATGGTGGCGATCAGCAGAAGTCGCTCGAAACCGTCGGCCGGCAGCTTGCCGAGTTGTTGGCCCGGCACCGGCTGCCGGCCACCTGGGCCGTGGCCGATCCGGCCGTTTCGGCCGCCACCGATCGGATTCTGGCCGCCAACCCGGCGCACGAAATCGCCATCTTGGGCGATCGCACCTGGGTGGGTCCCGAGGCCGATCGCCCCCGCTTCGCGCGCGAATTGACTCGCCGCGTCACCCGCGGCCGCACCGCGGGCCTGGCGATTTCGACCCTGCTGCTCCGCGGCACCGACTTGGACAGCCACCTCGACCTGGCCGTCAAGCAAGGCATCACCGCGGTGGCTCGGGTCGAAGCCACGCCGGCGGCCGGTTGGATCGTGCGCAGCCGGCCGGAGGTGTCACCGCTGCGGTTCGGGTTGTGGCAATTGCCGACGCAAATCGCGCTGCCCAGCCAGCGCACCTGGCGATTTTGGCGCAGCCCGGCTCGACAGGCCCGCGCCGAACTGGCCCACGCCGTGCGCGAACACAACGTGTTCCATTTGTCGATCAGCGGGCTGGCCGCCGCCGATCACAGCCGCTCGGTCCTGCGAACGCTGGATCGCCTGATGGTCGATGTGGCTCGGGCGCGCGAATCGGGCCAGCTTGTCGTGGAAACCCTAACCGCCACGGCCCGCCGCCTGGCCGGCCCGCGTCAAGCCACCCCGGCCCGCTCCATCCTGCAACCGGCAGCGTAAGTTGTCGATCGGTACGACGATCGCAGAAGTAGCCCGAACCGCGAGCGAAGGTTCTCAAGTCTTCCGTTTGCCACTGGGAGACGATTCAATCCGCAGATTGCACCGATTTCGCAGATTTGCAGAGAACTGTTGCCTGCGATCTGCGTTAATCTGCGCCAATCTGCGGATCGTTCTCGTTGCGTCCCTCGCGGGTACTCGCCGCAGGCGGGTGGCTTCGGTCTAGTTTTGACGAGCGCAACGCCGCGGCGGAGCGTGTGCTACTTTTTCAATTCCAGTACGGCCTTTTGCTCGCGCAATTTGCCCTGCAGCGCTGTCACGTCGATGGATTGCACGGCCGTGTCGGTGTCGATCGCCAGCTTCGCCGCCACGCCGGCCGCATGGCCCAAGGCCATGTAAACCGGCTCCATCCGCAGCGTGCAACAGGCCACGTGCGAAGCCGACAAGCACACTGGCACGAGCAGGTTCTCGCACTGCTCGCGCCGCGGCGTCAGACTGCGGTAGGGAATCTGGTACGGCTTGCACGGGGCGTCGATGAATGAGCCTTCGTCGCTCACGTTTCCCTCATCGTCGACGATCCGCTCGACGATGTGCGAATCGATCACGAACGAGCCCATGCCGACGCTGTCGGGCTTGGTCACTTCCCGCTGACAATCCTTTTGCACCATCACGTACTCGCCGATCATCCGCCGCCCCTCGCGCACATAGAGGGCGTAAGGCCAATGGTCGTTGTCCATGAATTCGTCGCGGCACAATCCCCACTCGGCAACCTCGTCGCGAAGCCGCTTGGGCACGCGCTCGTCGCTGGCCAGAAACCACAAGAATCCCTGGATGAACCGCTGGTGGTCGTCGTAGATCTTTTTCCGTTCGTCCCAGCTCGCGTCAGGATAGGCCGTATTCGCACCGGGATAGTCGGTCGAAAACAATCCCTGCGCATTCAAATCGAACTTGTCCTCGGCCACTTTTCCCAAGTGCACCAGCCGGCCGAAACGCACGCCGGGATACGCCTCGATCAATTTGAGCAACAGCGCATAGCGCGCCGGGTCGTAACCATCGGGCTTGGTGAAAGGCATCCGCAGATCGGGACGGCGCGTGACCACCAGGCGAAAGTTGTAGGCCTGCGTCAAACCATCGGCCGAGCCGGGCGCGGCATGGTTTTCGCCAATGCCGAACAGCAGCTTGCCCTGGCCATCGCGGGCCGCAATCTTGCAGGGCGTGCCGTGGATGTAGTGCGGCCCCGTGCCCCCCAAACACGAGCACACGCTTTCCATCACTTCGACCGTGCGCGGCCGGATCGGCATCGGAAAGAACCCGGCCAGCGGCTCGTCGTATTTTTCACGGCTTTCGCGGCCGACGATCGAATCGACTCCCGCCTGCATTAGCAGATCGCCTTCGTAGGAGGCATCGATGAACACCCTGGCAAGGTAGATGGCGCCCGCGTCGGTCGAGAGCGCGGCGATGCGTTCGCCTTGCATTGCAACCCGCTCCAACCGCAAATCGCGCCGGACGGTCACCCCCGCCTCTTTCAGCATCGCCTCGAACGCCTCGGCATTGGCATGTGGCTCGGCGAACCAAAGGTTTTTGCCCTCGTAGCGCGCCGCGGCCCGCTCGAAGAACTCGCGCGCGATGCCGCCAATCGTGGCCTGAAGGCCGGTGTCGGTCGACGTCAATCCGCCCGTCACCATGCCACCGATCCATTTCGTCGGCTCGATCAAGATCACACGGGCCCCCGCCCGCGCCGCCGCGATCGCCGCTGCGATGCCCGCGGGCGTGGCGCCGTAGACGCAAACGTCGGTCTTGCGAATCACGGCATTTTGGGCCCATCCGCTTGGCGCAAAGCACCCGAGTCCGATCAGGGCCCAAACCAAAGCGCGCGGTGACATGATCGTTCTCGGCCAGAGGGGGATCGAGCGCGTGAACCGAGCACGATGCTCGGCGAACTCGCCGCCATTCTAATTCGCTCGGGCGCTCCAAGAACCGGCCCCGGGGCGGCCTCGAAATAGCATTTTCAAACTGGCATTTCAGAGCCGTTTGGGCATACGCCGGACGGTCTTATCCGAACTGGGGACGCCCATCGTCGGAGGTAAAACGTTCGTGATTTCCCGAGAAAAGCGGGGCAGGGGGGGCCTGACTGATCGCCGCCCGCCGGTTCGGCCGACTATTGATTATATATTATTGATAGTATATGATGCTGTGAATTCCTCACATGGAGGTCCTTCCTATGTCCTCTCCCACCGAAGCCGGTCGCCACTGCATGAGCGACCGTATCCGCCGCACCCTGACGGCGCGGATTTTGGACGGCACGCTGCAACCCGGCCAGCGCCTGATCGAACTGGCCATCGCCCGCGAGTTCGACACCAGCCAGACCCCGGTCCGCGAAGCGTTTCGCGAACTCGAAACCTTGCGGCTGGTTGAGTCGGCCCCGTATCGCGGCACGCGCGTGCGTGCGGTCAGCGATCGAGACACCGCCGAGGCCTATGCCGTGCGGGCCGTGCTGGAGCAGATGGCCGCCGAGCTCGCCGCGCCGCTGCTCAAGGGCAACACGGCCGGGCTCCAGCAGCCGACCGACGCCTGCATTCGCGCCGCCAAGACGGGCGACCGCGAAGCCTACATCGAACACAACTACAAGTTTCATCACCGCATCATGGCGGCATCGGGCAACCACTTGCTGCAACACATTTGGGAATCGCTCGGCTTCGACACCCGCAGCCGCGTGACGATGGCCCATCACTCGCTCGACCTGAACGAGTGCGCGGCCGAGCATCAGGCAATCGTCGATGCACTGCAATCCGGCGACGGCGCGACCGCGGGCCGGCTGTTGCGCAAGCACGCCGAGGCTCTCATTCCCCACGACGAGCAAGTGCCGGCCAAGTGATCGCGCAGGTCGTGACGAACCGGTGAACCCTCGACCCGGCTTGCTTGTCGATCGGGACAAGCGGCCACGAAGAAGACCGCAGTTGACAGTAGTAGGAAGACAATCGCCCCCGCGGGCGTAAAGAGAAACGGCCATGTGGATCGTTCGGCTGGCGCTGCGGCGTCCTTACACGTTCGTGGTCATGGCGATGCTCATCGCCATCCTGGGCGTGGTGACGATCGTGCGCATGCCGACCGACATCTTCCCGGAGATCGAGATTCCGGTGATCGCCACCATCTGGCAGTACACCGGCATTTCGCCCGACGAGATGGAAACCCGCATCGTCGGCAACTTCGAGCGCACGCTCGTCTCGACGGTCAACGACATCGAGCACATCGAAAGCCAATCGCTCAACGGCACCAGCGTCGTCAAGATCTTTCTGCAGCCGGGGGCCAAAGTCGAGGCGGCGATCGCCCAGACCGTGGCCACGTCGCAAACCGTGCTGCGGAACATGCCCCCCGGAACGTTTCCTCCGCTCGTGCTGCGCTACAGCGCCTCGAACGTACCCATTTTGCAAGCGTCGCTCGGGAGCGACAGTCTCTCGGAACAGCAACTGTTCGACCTGGCGACAAACGCCCTGCGCCCCGGCATGGCCACCGTGCCGGGGGCGCAGGTGCCTTATCCCTACGGCGGCAAAGTCCGCCAGATCATGATCGACATCGATCCCGAAAAACTCTTCGCCTGGAAGCTTTCGGCCGACGACGTCTCGTCCGCCATCAACGTCCAGAACCTGATTCTGCCGGCCGGCACGGCCAAGATCGGCCAGCAGGAATACAACGTCCGGCTCAACAGCAGCCCCGAGGCCGTGGCCGCCATCGCCGATCTGCCGATCAAGACGGTCGGCAACCGCACGATCTACATCCGCGACGTGGCCCTGGTGCGCGACGGTTTCACGCCGCAGACCAACGTCGTGCACGTCGACGGCAAGCGCGGCGTGCTGCAGCCGATTCTCAAGTCGGGGGCCTCGACGCTCGACATCGTCTCGGGCGTCAAGCGCCGCCTGCCCAGCCTGATGGCCACGCTGCCCGAGTCGCTGCGGCTGACCTTACTTTCCGACCAATCGATCTTCGTCCGCGCCGCGATCAGCGGCGTGGTCAAAGAGGCGGTGATCGCCGCCGGATTGACAGCGGCCATGATCCTCCTGTTCCTGGGGTCCTGGCGGAGCACTGTGATCGTAGTGATTTCGATTCCGCTGTCGATCTTGGTGGCGATCATCGCTCTTAATTTTCTCGGCCACACGCTCAACGTGATGACTCTGGGCGGCATGGCCCTGGCCGTCGGCATCCTGGTCGACGACGCCACGGTGGAAATCGAAAACATCCACCGCAACCTGCACCAGGGCAAGCCGCTGGTGCGGGCGATTCTCGACGGCGCGCAGCAAATCGCCGTGCCGGCTTTCGTTTCCACCTTGTGCATCTGCATCGTCTTCGTGCCGGTGGTCTTCATCACCGGGGCGGCCAAGTCGCTGTTCACGCCGCTGGCCATGGCCGTGGTCTTCGCCATGCTCACCAGCTATCTGCTCAGCCGCACGCTGGTGCCAACGATGGTCCATTACCTGCTGGCCGGCGAAGTCGAACTCTACAGCGGGCGCAGCGAGCTGGGTCACCGCTCGGCCTCGGTCCGTCGCGGGCCGGTGTGGCGGTTCCACGAGGCGTTCAATCGCCAGTTCGAGCGGCTCCGGCGGCAATACGGCTACGCACTGGCCTGGGCGCTCGATCATCGGCTGCTGGTCTTCGCAGCCTGTCTGGCGTTTCTAACCAGCTCGCTGGCCTTGTTCCCGCTGGTCGGTCGCGACTTTTTCCCCAGCGTCGACTCGGGCCAAATCCGCCTGCACGTCCGCGCTCCGGCCGGCACCCGCATCGAAGAGACCGAGCGGCATTTCGGCCGGGTCGAAGAGGCGATCCGCCGCGTCGTTCCCGAGCACGAAATCGCCACGCTCATCGACAACATCGGCATCCCCAACAGCGGCATCAACCTGGCGCTGAGCGACGGCGCACTGATGTCGGCCGCCGACGGCGAAATCCTGATCACGCTGGCTGAAGAACATCGACCGACGGCGGACTACGTCCGGCAGTTGCGGCGAGCGCTGAACGCCGAATTCCCCGACCTGACGTTTTTCTTCCAACCGCCCGATATCGTGACGCAGGTGCTGAATTTCGGCCTGCCGGCTCCGATCGACGTGCAACTGGTCGGGCCGCGAGGCAACTACGCCGAGAATTTCGAGCTAGCCAAAAAAATCCGTGACCGCATCGCAGCCATCCCCGGCGCCGTCGACGCCCACCTGCAGCAAGTTCCGCTCACCCCCGAGCTGCAAGTCACTGCCGACCGCACGCTGCTCAGCCAGTTGGGCATGTCGCAGCGCGAAGTGGCGGGCGACTTGCTCGTGTCGCTCAGCTCCAGCGGCCAGGCGGCCCCAAATTATTGGCTCGACCCCAAGACCGGCGTGCAATATCTGCTGGCCGTGCAAACCCCGCAGTACAAGATCGACTCGGTCGACGCCCTGAACAACACGCCGGTCGCGGCCGCCTCGACCGCCGAACCGCAACTGTTGGGCAACCTGGCCAGCGTCCGTCATCGGCTGGGGCCGACGAACGTGACGCACTACAACATCGCGCTCAGCTTCGACGTGCTGGCCAGCGTGCAAGATGCCGACCTGGGCCGCGTGGCCGCCGACGTCGAGCGCGTGCTCGACGAACTGCGTCCCGGCTTTCCCCGCGGCACGACCGCCACGATCCGCGGCCAGGTGCAAAGCATGGCCACTTCGTTCCGCGGCCTGAGCTATGGACTGGTCTTCGCCGTGGCGCTCGTCTATCTGTTGATGGTCGTCAATTTTCAATCCTGGATCGATCCGGCGATCATCTTGATGGCGTTGCCCGGCGCGGTGGGGGGCATTCTGTGGATGCTCTTCGCCACAGGGACGACGATCAACGTGCCGTCGCTGATGGGGGCCATCATGTGCATCGGCGTGGCCACGGCCAACTCGATTCTGCTGGTCACGTTTGCCAACGATCAACGCAAGTTGGGAAAAAACGCCTACGATGCCGCTTGGGCTGCCGGCGTCACGCGGTTGCGCCCGGTCGTCATGACCGCCCTGGCCATGATCATCGGCATGTTGCCGATGGCCCTGGGCTGGGGCGAAGGAGCCGAACAAAACGCCCCGCTCGGCCGCGCCGTCATCGGCGGATTGGCCGCCGCCACGATCGCCACGCTGTTTTTCGTGCCGGTCGTCTACAGCCTTCTCCGCCGCAGCGCGCCGCGCCAGAACCGCGAACTCGAATCGCTCGCAGAGCCGGAGCTCGAATATGTATACTGATCGCCTGACCGACACCGCCAGCCAGATCGTGATGGCTCATCGCACGGCGGTCGATTCCGACATCGCATCGGCCGCCTCGTCGTACGACTACACGCCCCGCGTCACAGCGGCCGACGGCACTGCGCACGACGATCACGATGAAGTCGGCGCCCCGCCCCAAGTTCGCACCCGGTTTTTCGCCCTCATCGGCGTGGCCCTGGTCGCGCTCTCCGGGCTGGCCGGCTTGTTCGTTCTGGGTTGGTTTCCGCATGCCCGGCAAGAGGCCGATCTGCTGGCCGAGGCCGACCGCATCGCCAGCGCGCTGCCGCGTGTGGCGGTGGTACATCCGCGGCAATCGAGCGCCGTGCTCACTGCCATGCTTCCCGGCGACGTGCAGGCCCTGGAAGAAACAACCGTCTTTCCCCGCACCAGCGGCTATCTCAAGCGCTGGCTGGTCGATATCGGCGACGAAGTGCACGAAGGCCAACTGCTGGCCGAAATCGATACGCCCGAAGTGAACCAAGAGCTGCGGCAAGCCCGTGCTACTTTGGGCCAACTGCGGGCCAAGCTGCTCACGGCCCAGGCCAACCTGCAACTGGCCGATACGACTCTCGGCCGCTACGAAACGTTGCTGGCCACCAAGGCCGTCAGCCGGCAGGAATACGACGAACGCCGCGCCACGGCCGACACTAACCGCTCGACGGTCGAAGCCGCCAAGGCCGACGTCACCGCCGGCGAAGCCAACGTCCAGCGCCTCGTCGAGCTGCAATCGTTCTCTAAGGTCTATGCCCCGTTTGCCGGCACCATTACGGCCCGCAACGTGCAGCTTGGCCACCTGGTCACATCGGGCAACGGCACCGCGCAATCGCTGTTCCGGCTGGCCAAGACCAACCCGGTCCGCGTGTTCGTCAACGTGCCGCAAATGTACGCCCCGGGGGTCAAGGTTGGCCTGGCGGCCGAACTGGTCGTGCGTGAAATGCGCGACCGTAAATTCGTCGGCCGGGTCACGCGCACCGCGCGGGCGATCGACCCCACCACCCGCACCATGCTCACCGAAATCCAGGTGCCCAACCCCGACCACGCCTTGCTGACCGGCTCGTATGTGCAGGTGAAGATGGACGTCGAGCGCGAGAATCCGCCCATGCTGCTGCCGGCCGGCGCGTTGGTGATCAACGCCGGCGGCACTTCGGTGGCCGTGATCGACGCCACGCGGCACGTTCATTTTCAGCCCGTGGAAGTCGAAGGCGATTTCGGCGCCGACATCGGCGTTTCCGGCGGCTTGGATCCGGCGGCCCTCGTCGTGGCCAATCCCGGCGAACGACTGACGGAAGGGGGCGCCGTCGAAATCACGTCCGGCCCCGACGACTCCAGCCACGCCGCCGCACCGCCCCACGGCACGCTCGGTTTTCAGCTCTAAGCCGGGCACTGCCTACTTCAGAATGTCGAACAGGTTGCTGTGCTCGTCGGTCCACGGCACGGCCGGCTTGGACATCTTCCCCCAATTATTGGTCGTGCATCGCGCGACGCGAGGCGGCATTCGCCATGTAGATACGGCGACAGCCCCCGAAGTTGGAAAAACGACGACGGTGTGACGCTGCAAGCAAAAATGGACGATGCCAAGCGTCGCCCGCGACGGTCCCGAACCGCCGCGTGGGAAGGCAATTCTTGGAATGCTATAATTGCCTTTATCGGCTGGGCAGCCGGGCTTTCCTCGCCAACGACGTGGGGCGCGAACGATGGGTACGCTCGGTGGCGATGACCCGGCGCATGATCTTCCCGCGGAGGAGAAAGACAAGCTCGAAAAGAAGCTGCGATCGGGGGCGAGGGCCGACAGTCGTAAGGGACGTCGAAAGGAAAGTCGCCGCAAACTCGCTCGGGCAAATGAGATTTCCCGACGCAAATCAAAGACAGCCCACAAGGGCACAGACTAATCATGAAGAGTTCCGCCCCGCTGCGAGCCGGCGAGCAGTTGGTCGACCGATACCGCAAGCTTTTGACGAAGGATTGGTCCATTCGTTCGATGCAGGAGGCGCTTTCGCTTCTTGCGGACCAAATCTCCGATCAGGAGCTTCAACAGATGGTTGCGGGGGATCCGGTCGGCGCGTTTGCGGCGATCGTGCCCACCTTCGTTCACTCGCCGGGAAACGGCCGGCGAACCACGCAGCCTCAGCGTGCCAAAGGAGCCAGCGCCCAATCGCTCTCAAAGCAAGCCAACGAAACGGCGGCGTTCCTTTTATTTCAATTCCGATTCAGGATCCCATCGGACGCTTCGCTATTCCACGACTCGCAAAGCCTCCTTTACCTCTGTGCATCGCATGCCTTGCTTCCGGAACTTGACCGGAACCAGCTGACCGAGGCAAGGGACAGGGTCGTGACCGCGATGTGGCTTCATTGCCTCACGTGGGAATCTGACGTCGCGCACATGCTGTATCTGCGGTCACAACTCTACGATTACTTGGAGCGGGCGACTGACGCGACGCGTGACCTAATGGAATCCTTCCGGCTGACGGACCCCGACGAGCACGTGTATGTAACCAAGGCCCAAGCGGTTTGGACATCGATGCTGGAGGAGAACAAAGTATCGGACGCCATCGATTTCCTGCTTGGCGTTTACCGGGTGTGTCCCAGGGAAGCCCGTGACGAAGTACGCGAAATGTTGGACGAAACCTACGCCATTGCTTCTCCGAAGAAACGTCAATCCGGCAAGGGCTGAAGGTGGTCCAAACGTGGCGCAGTCGGAGCTGGGACAATCTTCGCAGCGGCTGATCTTGGCCACGCCGCGCGAGTGCCCGAGTGGGCGTCGTCACTTCAGAATGTCGAACAGGTTGCTGTGCTCGTCCGTCCACAGCACGGTGCGCTCGGCTGCTTTGTCGGAATCACCTGCAGCAGCGACATTACCTGTCCCACGCTCAAGCAGCACCCAGCGGGCCGCGAATTGCCCCAGGTTCGCATCCCCGGGCGAATTGATTTCGCACAGCCGATAGCCGAACTTCCGGGCTAGCCCGGCCAGCACCGGACGCAAATCGAGATAGCGGTTCGAAATGTGGACGGCGATGATGCCGTCGGGCCGCAGGTGCTTTTGGTAGATTTCGAATGCCTCGACCGTCAGCAGGTGGGCCGGCACCGCGTCGCCGCTGAAAGCGTCGAGCACGAGCAAGTCGAATCGTTGCGGCGGCTCGCGATCGAGCGACAACCGCGCGTCTCCCAACACCACGTCGTACTTGCCTCGGCAATCGGCCAGGAAGCTGAAATGCCGCTCGGCGGCATTCAGCGCCTCGGGATTCAATTCGTAAAACCGGATCTCGTCCCCCGGTCGGGCGTAAGCCGCGATCGTGCCGACCCCCAGCCCCACCGCGCCGACGCGCAGGTTGGGCCGGTCGGCCAACTCGGCAAACGCCACGCCCACGCCTGACGGGCGGCCGTAGTATGCCGTCGGTTCGTGCCGCTTGGCAGGGCTAAAGAATTGCAGCCCGTGCACGATGCGGCCGCTATAAAAATTCATCGTGTGCAGCTCGGGATCGCCGGCATCGCGATCCACGACCGACACCACGCCGAAAAAGTTGCGTGCCGACCGAATCACTTCATTCCCGCCGATGGCCCACCCAGGTGCACAGCTCAGCCCGATGAAACCCAAAAGCACCATCGTGGCCACGGCCCCAAATCGGCGATAGAAAAACGAATGCGTGTGCCCGTCGAGCAGCACCCAAGCGGAGGCCAAACATCCCAACACCAGCCCCAGCCGCCACTCGAAAAAAGTGGA
The DNA here is from genome assembly GCA_035503215.1 of Pirellulales bacterium. Classification (GTDB taxonomy): domain Bacteria; phylum Planctomycetota; class Planctomycetia; order Pirellulales; family PALSA-1355; genus DATJTR01. Next base: position 191 of record DATJTR010000482.1, on the reverse strand, counting down.
GAACAGCACGGGGGCGAGCAGGCTGACGAACATTCCGCCCAGCGCTCCGCCGGCCGCGATCGCCAGATAGAAGCCGGTCAACCGGCTCGGATCGGGCCGCCGCCGCACCAATTCGCCGTGGCACACCAGGCACAAAAAGAACAAGGCCGCGAAATGCAGCGCTAGCTCCTCGGCAAACGTGAACGCCACGC
>DATJTR010000481.1:0-17622 GCA_035503215.1 Pirellulales bacterium | reverse complement strand
GCCAGGTAGTAGCCGTGTTCAGAGAGCACGAGCCACTCGCCGACGTTGGTCGGGATGACCCAAATGTTGCCGATCGGTTCGGGCAGCTTGGCCGTGCCGCAGGGAGGAAACGCGCCGCGGATCAGACCGTCGATCGGGGGCGGGGCTTTGTGCGAGCCATGTACGCCGACGAACGTGTCGGGATATTGAAACCGTTGCTTGCCGGTGGCGATCTCGAACACCTGGTTCCAGCCGCGTTCGATCCCTTCGCGGTTCCAGGTGAAGACCAGCCGTCCGTCGGTCGAGCCGAGGCCCGGCGCCGGCATGATCGTGGGATGGGCCAGATCGTACAGTGGCGCGCCGCAGGCCGTGAGCCCCTTGAGCTTGAACTGTTTGTCGCCGCTGTACAGCGCGCCGTCGGGCGTGACGTACATGAACCAGCCGCTGAAACGCATTTCGCCTTCGCCGCCGGTGATTTCGTCCTTCTGCCGCTGGCCGTCGTCGTTGGCGTCGGCCCAAAGCATGGTTTGTTTAGCGCCGGCCATCTTGCCGCGCGGGCTGGGGGGGAGTTCGTTGCCGCCCTCATCGGCATAAAACAGCACCGACCGCAGTTTGTATTGCCCATCGCCGAGCCGCTCGAAGATCCGCGTCGGAGCCGAGCTGGCCCCGGCGTTGCTGTAGACGTAGAGATAGACGCGGCCTTCCGGTGAACTGACGAAGCGCGAGAGCTCCATCCCTTCCCGCAGCACGACGGCCGTGCAGCGGGCCAGCCCCGTCTTCGGATCGATCCGCCATTCGCACCCCTGCCCTGCCATCACGAAGGGATCGCTCGGGCAGATCGATCCGCCGGGGGCGCCGTAACTAGTGCCGCCGAAGAATTCGTGGGCCAGCGTGCCGTCTGCGTTCCAAGCGCTGACGCGGCGGGGGGCGGCGTCGTTTTCCATGACCCAGACTTTGCCCTGGGCGTCGAGCACGATGCCGTCGACAAAACGCATGCCTTCCGGAGTCCAGGGGCCGAGCAGCGCCCGGCCGCCGGCGCGGCCGATCGTGCGAACGATTTTGCCATCGGCCGCATAAACTTTGACCTGGTTATCGGGTTCGCCGACGCCGACGTAAATCTGTCCCCGGCCATCGACCGCAATGCTCGCTGGCGCGGTGAGATCGCGAAGGACTGGCTTGAACTGGTTGCCGTCGCGGACCACCACCGTGCCGGCGGTGAGGACGTAGAGCTTGCCATCGGAAGAGAGGGCAAGCGATTGCGGGCTGGGGATGGTCAGCCGCTCTTGGACGGCTCCGGTGGCCGCGTCGAGCACGGCGATCTGGCCCAGCGACTGCGAAGCGAGATAAAGCCGTCCGCCACCGCCGGCCAGCGAAAAGCGATCGGCCTTGGGATCAGTCAGGTTTTCAAACACCTTGTCCAGCTCGAGTTCGGCGGTGTCGCGCCCTTGCCAGCCACTGTATTGACCGGTGCGGCTGTCGAGGCGGTAGAGGACCGGCTTGGTGATGCGATCGACGACGAAGACGATGCCGCCATCGGTGGCGATGGCGCTGCCGCTGCCGATGCCGCCGCGGGTGTGGTGCCAGACTGGCTTGCCGGTCAGGTCGCAGGCCACGACGGCCTTGCCTGCCTCGGCTCCGGTCCAACCGAGGTAGACCTTGTCTTTATCCGCGGCCGCGGCCGTCGGATTGCCGTGGTCGCCCCCCCAGTTGCCGCTGGTGGCCGGGAAATCCCAGGGGGTGGTGCCGCTGTTGTCGGCCCAGCCGACGAGCCGCAGGTCCAGTTCCTTGTGTACCAGGGCGGTGGCTTGATACGTGCCGGCTGGAACGGGGTCGCCGGGCTGTTTCCAGTTGTAGGTGGCCAGGCCGTCCCATTTCAGCTCGTGGCGGCCCTTGGCCAGTCGTTGGCTGTTGAGCAAGTGGCGGACGACGCTGCCCCCCTCGGCACGCAGCACGACCGAGGCATAGCCGTCTTCGGGCATGTCGAAGGGGATCGTCTTCAGGCTGGCGACTTCGCTGGCTTGCTGGAGCCCGGTCCAATCGACGACCGGCTGACCCTTTTCCAGATGGACCGCGAATTCGCGGCCGTCGCTCAAGCGAACCTTGCGCGGCGAGACGTTTCCGGCACGCTCGAGCTTGGCGCTGCCCCATTGCGTGACGGCGCGGAAGGTGAAAACGCGGTCGAGCGCCACGCCCGGCTGGAAGCAATCCTTGATCGTCATGCGGCCGTCCGAGCCGACCGTGAAATTGGCCTCGATCGCCAGGCGAACTTCGCCGCCGGGCCCAGGCGATTTCTTGTTCACGGCCAACTGCGCCCAGGGGATGGCGATTTCTTGCGCGTAGTGCCGGCCATCGGTCGCGACGAGGAAGGCCTGCTTGGCGCCCAACGATTTGAGATCGGCGATCTCTCCTTCGTTCACGCGGCGACCCAGGTCGAGCTTGACGACGTCGCGGCCATCCTTACCCCGCCAGCAGGTGAGATGCGTCACGCGTTCGTCGGGCTTGTCGAACTCGGTGATGACGCGAGTTTGCAAGCAGTCTCCGCGAAAGCCCAAGTCGCCACTGGTGACGCCGGGATTGTTCAGCGGCGTGGCATCGTTCCAACGGGCGAGCAGATAGAGGTTGTCGGCGTCGTACATCGCATGATACCAGAGGCTCATCGTGTCGCGCAGATTCTCCACGTCGCCGCAGGCGAAGAGGCCGCCCGTGAGGTCCCAATCGTCGGTCTTGCCGTCGACGATCACACTGCCCGGCGTGGGCAGTACGGCGATGCCAAAGTTTTCGGTTTCCGTGGCCGTCACGGCGGAACAGCAGCAGAGAGGGCCAGCAATGAAAGAGGCGAACAAGCGTGAGACGAATTTCATCTTCGTGAACTCTGGGGAGTGAGAAGGAGGCGGGAAGAAAAGCACGGCCAAGGAGCGCAGACGGGGATTTCCTGGCCGACGCGGGAGTCAAAGCGGGCCATTCGAGTTGGCGCCGGCTTCCCCTATAGAATAGCCAGGCGCAGTCCGCTTTTGCAGCAGGCAGAGGAGGTTTCGCGACGCGGCTCAGAGGAGCGTGGAGACGTATAGAAACACACCGGGGCTGCACGACGGTTGCCGGCAGCCCCCACAGAGTTGCTATTAGGATTTCACCGCACAACCTGGCCGTGCTGTTTTCACCGCGATTACCACGCCCAAGCGCGGTAGCCGCCGGGGCCAAAACCATAATAGGCGCTATACCCGGGATAGCCATAACTGTAGTAGCCGTAAGCCGGATAGCCCGTGCCCCAGCCGGCACCATAACCGTAGCCATAGCCATACGGATAGCCGTAGCCGCGCCACCCCCAACGATAGGGTCGATAGCCGTAGCCACCGTAGTAGTAGCCCGGTGCGTAATAACTGCGATATGCCGCCCGATACGGACGGTAGGGATACGCTTGGGCGGAACTGGCGAACAGCCCGCTGAGCGTCACTGCGGCCACGAGGGCCAAGAGGAACTTCTTCATCGCTCGCTTCTCCTTTCGCAATCAGTCACCAGCCGTACCACGGGTCAAGCTGCCCTGCCCCGCCGGCACCGCCTTGCTCGGTTGATACCAGAGCGAACGGCGTGCCATTTTTCAATACGCAAGGAGACTACGAGCGGTCCAAACCCTTGTCCCCTCAATCAATAAGGACCATAGGCATAGGGGGCCACATAACCCGGGCCGGGGACGTATGGTGGTCCGTAAACCACCGGTGGGCCGTAGGCCGGATAACCATAGGCCGGCCCGGCGATCGCAGTGCCCAGACCGTAACCGAGGCCGGTCCCCAGTCCGTATCCCAAGCCGGCGGGGAAGCCATAGCCGAAACCGTAGGCCGGGCCGCGGTAATACGGCCCACGATAGTAGCGATAGGGATAGGGACGTTGCGCTTGTGCGGGCGCCACGCTCATGGTCAACAAAGTCGCTGCCGCCAAGAATGCCAACAAAATCTTGCGCATAGCCAGGATCTCCTTAAATGCTACGCCGCCAGTGCGCCATGCCTGCGGCGAATCCCTCTCTCGCTTTGATCGGTTACGCCAACCGGCGGAGGTTAAAGGCGAACAGCGTGCCAATTATAGCGGCCTGCGAGAGCTGCGGCGATTTCCCGGCCGAAAATCGAGCGGCGGCTCCCAACCTTGCGAGATTGCAAGCAAGGCCTGTCGTCGAAGCGATGTCAGGCCGGCGCGATCTTGCGCCGCGAAGCGGATCGCTTGCACGTTTTACTGGTAAGAATTACCAGCAGCTCCGGGGGCGTGAAGCCGTCACGGACGCCCGCGAGAACGAGGATTTATCGCGCTGGTGTCGGGTTATTGCCGCGAGGCGAAAGACTGCCACCGCGCGCCGTCCCAATAGAGCCACGATTCGTTTGGCTGCCAGTACCACCAGCGGCGATTGAAATAGCGATAACGCCAGCCCTCGCCCGTGGGACGCTCGGCGGCGCCGGCCAACGCACCGCGGAAGCGCGGAAGAATCAACTCGTTCAGATCGGCCGCATCGGCCTCGCCACGCGGAGCACCCGGGCCGGGCAAGCTGGGATTGAAATCGGGAGACGCCGTGGGAGCCGGAAAACTGGAACGCGGCAGATTGGTGGTCGGGCTGGGGCCGGGTTGTATTCGAGCCGCACCAAAATTACCGCGAAAGTTTTCACCGGTCATGTTCAAATCGGTCCCGGCGCCCGCGTTGATGTCGAGCGTGGCGTTGGCGCTGTTTTGCACGTCAACACGCGGTCCGGTCCCTTGCAGACCGGGATTCGTCGAGCCGGGACCCGTCGAGCTGTTGGATTGCGCCGCGGCCGTGGTGATCAGCAAGCCGAGGGCGCAGAGGGCTGCGAGAAGCAGCAGTGCGCCCTCCAGTGGAATGCTGTTCAGCCGTATGCGAATTCGCTGCGTCATGAAGAGCGCTCACGGATCGATGTCGGTCGTGGCCGGCCTGCTTGTCTGGCGCACTTCCTGTTCCCTGCCCACCAACTCAGTATAGCCGATCGCTCCTGAGACCACGCGGCGTCTATCGCTCGGGTGAATCGCCGCCAGTCTCGCCGTCGGGGGCCGGCGGAAGCGGTTCGGGGCGCGAAGGAGCCAACAAACGTTCGGGGGGCAGACCGGTCATTTGCGTGACTTGAGCGGCCGCTTGCGCGACCTCGTTGATCAGATCGAGCTCGGCACGGACGTCGAGCAGCAGGTTGTTTTGGATGCCCAGCACGTTGACGATGTCGGCCTTGCCCGCTTCGAATTGTCCGACGACTTGCGAAAGTTCGTCGGCCGAAAAATCCTCGCCTTCTTCTTGACCATCGGCGACGAAGCGGCGAGCCCGCTCGTATCGGTCGATCGCCGCGGCTGCCTCGACCGTGGCCCGGCGCTGGAGCTGATTGTGAGCCAGCATTTGCTGATAAAGTTCGGTTTCGCGCTGCGAGGCCAGCGCCGAGCCGTTATTGAACACGCCAAAATCGCGCTGCAGTCGCAGGCCGATGTACCGCGTGCCGTCGTCGGCGGTTTGGTAGATCGGGCCAGCTTGAACGTCTTGGATGCGGGCCGCCCGCGAGAGGCGTAGATTCGCGCGGGCGATCGCCGCCCCACTGCGCGCCGCCATCACGTCGGGCCGAGCCTCGGCCATTTCGGCTGCGAGGCGCGTGGGATCGACCGGACCCGACTGACTGACCGAGCAAAACACATCTTCGATCGGCTGCCAATCGAGCCTGGTCAAATCGCCGCTCAGCACCAGCGGCATGCCTGGGGCCAGGCCCAGTTGTTGCCGGAGGGCCAAGAGCGCAGCCTGGAACGTGGCCTCGGCCAGTTGGAACTGGCGATGGGCCTGTCGCGCCGCGACGCGGGCGTTGGCCATCTCCAAGGTCGTGCCGATGCCGGCCTGGAATCGGCGCTCGACGACTTCGACCAGGTGACGGCTGAGCGTTTCGGTGTCGCCGGCGAGATCGCGGAGCTGGCGCTGGTAAAGTGCGGTGAAGAACAATCGCTCGGTCTGGGCCACGTTCAACAGCTCGACCTGGCGAATGTTCCAGCGGACCTGGCCAAAGGCCGCGATGGCGCTCTCTTCGCGATAGCGCCGCTGATGCCCCAGCTCGAAGCGTTGCATGAGCCAAACGTAATAGTTCGATCCGCCAGCCTGACCGCCCGGGGCGGACGCCGGCGTGAAGGGGTGGCCTTGAGGAAAATACTCTGCCTGCACGAACGGGTTCCAGGGATACACCCGTGCGGTGTCGACCACGGCCGCGCCGACGTTGGCCGTGCCGCGGGCCGTGATCAAGTCGGGATTTTGGGCGAGCCCCGTGGCCAGTGCGGCGGCCAGCGAGAGCGTACAAGTACGGTGTGCGTCGACTTCTTCGGCCGGCGCGGGAAGATCGTGTGCGGCGGCAGGGCCTCCGCCGGTGGAGAGCGCGGTTTGCCGCGCGATCGGCGCCTGACCTGAGGTGAGCGTGATATCCGTCGTCGGCTTCGCGTCAGCGCTGTCGGCAGCGGCGGAGCTTTGATTGTTGACCGGGCTATCCACCGCCCCGGTGTTCCCCCCCGCAGCGGCCCCGCCGCTGGCGGTCGCACCCGATGTGTTTGCCGGTGCGGCCGTGGCACTCGTCGAGCGCGATGGCAGAAGCGCGGTGCTCGAATTGCACTTGGACGGCACGCTGCGGCAACCGGAGGCCACGGTCAGCAGAGCCGCCCCAAGGATCGACAGGCTGAGGAAACGAGTCGTCACGAGTCGGTTTTGCTCGGGGAGAGCGGCAGGAATTGGGTGAGGAGCCGCGGCCGACCAGGGAGCGCCGGCGGACGCCGAGCTTGGTTCAGTCGAGGGAATGCGTGCAGATTGGGGATATCGAACGGAAGCGAGCGGACCGAATGGCCGCTGCGCAAAACGGGCGATCGGACGAAGGGGCGAGGAGTGACTCTGGCAGCGGGAAGGGAAGACGTTCGCAATTGCCGCGCGTGATGCGGCAGCCGAGCGGCGCGTGATGGATGGGTAGGAAAGATCCGCTCAGTTAGTGCATCGGCAGAACGAGCGTGAGGCATGGGTTAGAAAGCTGAATTTCCTTACAGAATGCGCATCTTGACGACCCTATCTTGTCTATCCTATTTGTAGGAAAACAATTCACTCCCCGCCCAACGACTGCACGCCTTGCGAACCATCTCCCAAATCTTTGCGACGCTAATGCTACCACGGTGGTTGCTGCCGGCATGCCTGCTGGCCGGACTGCTGTCCGCACCGGGCTGTCACCATGGTAGCGATGCACAAGCCGAAGCCGAGACGGAAGATGCGTCCGGGCTGGCGGTGCGGGCCGTGGCGGCCGAAACCCGCTCGCTGGAAGAAACGCTGGATGGTATCGGCCGCAGCGAGGCGCTACCGGCCGGCCTGGTGACTTTGACTCCGGCGGTGCAGGGACATGTCGAGTCGATCGCCGTCGAGCTGGGAGACTTTGTCCACCGAGGCGACGTGATCGTCGAACTTGACAAGACGGTGGCCGAGGCCGACGTCGCCGAGCGGCAGGCTAATCGAGACACTTTGCAGGCCGCTTGGGACCTGCTGCGAGCCGAGCCGCGCCCGGAGGATCGTCGCGGCTTGGAGATCGCGGTCGAGCAAGCCAAAGCGGCCGTCGCTCGCACGCAGGCGGCGCTCGATCGCTTGCAGCCACTGAAAGCAAGGCAGGAAGTTTCGGCCGCGCAGCTGTATGAAGCGGAACAGGCACTTTTGCAGTCACAATTGCAACAGCGCTCGGCCGAGGCGCAGTTGCAACTGCTGCTAGTCGGCCCGCGCCCAGAGGCGGTCGAAGAGGGCAAGGCACGGCTGGAAGCGGCCGAAGGAGCGCTGGCCCTGGCCAAGGCGCATCTGGCCCTGCATACGATCCGCTCGCCGATCGATGGCGTGCTCGACAGCCTGGCGTGTCATCCCGGGCAAACCGTGGCGGCGGGCACGGCCATCGGCGAGATCGTCGATAGCCGGCAGTTGAACGTCGTCGTTTGGCTGCCGCCGACGTCGGCAGCGCGGGTAAAAGTGGGCCAGACGGTGCGCTGCGACACCGGTCCACAAGAGGCCGCTGTAGAGTCCGACGCAGCGAAACCCGACGCATCAGAACCTGAAGCAGCGAATCAGCCGGAGGAGGCCGACGAAGACGGTCCGAAGGCCGAGGCACACGCGGAGGAAGAAAGCCACACCGGTGCCGTCACCGGCAAGGTGGCATCGATCGGGCGGATCGTCGATCCGCAAACCGGCAACTTGCCGATCCGCGTGCTGGTCGACAACGCCGACGGGCGGATTGCCGTGGGGCAAACACTGCCCGTGACGATCGTCGTTCACGAGCACGTCGACGAGCTCGTCGTGCCCTCGACGGCGTTGGTCGATTTGGGCGAGGGTCCGCTGGTGCTGGTGGTGCGCGAGGGCAAGGTGGTGCAGCTTCACCCGACGGCCGTGGCCACGCACGGCCCATGGACGATCGTATCGGGGACCGATCTAGCACCGGGCGAGCCGGTGGTGATCGAGGGGGGCTTCAATTTGCCCGAGGGAACTCCGGTCCGCATCGAGGCCGAACCTCCCGCGGTGGCCGAAGCGAGGCAGTGAGCGACATGCTGGCCCCAGCACCCGAAACGCAGGTTACTCGGCCGTCGCGCAACTTGGTGGCGCTGGCCAAGCCCTATTTCTCTTTGATTCTGCTCACGACCGGGCTGCTGACGGCGCTGGGCATTTGGTCGATGCTGCGGATGCCCAGCGGCATCTATCCCGAGGTCGCCTTTCCGCGGATCGTGGTCATCGTGCAGACGCCGGGGTTGGCCGTGAAAGACGTCGAGGTGGCAGTCACCCGGCCGATCGAAGAAGCGGTGAGCATCGTGCTCGGCGTGGTGCGGGTGCGCTCGAAATCGGTACGTGGGGCGGCCCAACTGTCGGTCGACTTCGCTCCCGGCACCGACATGATCCAAGCCCTGAACGACGTGCGGGCACGCATGGCCGACGTCGGTTCGCAATTGCCGCCGGGCACCAGTTCGATCGTCGAGCGGCAGACGCCGAGCGTGTTTCCGATCATTTCGTTCGTCGTCAGCGGCGGCCGCGATCCGTCGGTGCTGCACGACTACGCCGAGTTCGATTTGGGTCCGCGCATCCGCCGGATTCCCGACGTCTCTTACGTGACGGTGCAAGGGGGCGACATTCGCGAGATTCTGGTCGAAGTCGAGCCATCGGCCCTGATTGCCGCTGGATTGTCGATCGCCGACGTGGCCGACCGTTTGGGACGCGAGCATCGGATGAAGGCCGTCGGGCGGATCGATCGCGACACGCTGCAATATCAGGTGCTGGTCGACAGTCAGGCGGTCGATCCGAGCGAACTCGGGCACCGCGTGATCACGCAGAAGAACGGCCAGCCGATCCGGCTCAGCGACATCGGCCGAGTGACCGCGGGCTACGAAGACCGCACGATGGTGATTCGCTCGGGGGGCGAAAACGCCGTGGCTTTGACCGTGTTTCGCCGGTTGGGGGGGAACGCGTTGGCCGTTTCGGCCGAGCTGGAAAAAGTGCTGGCCGACGCGGCGAAATCGGCCCCGCCCGGAGTGAAGATCGAGCCGATCTACGACCAGGGCTTGCTCGTCCGCACGGCGATTGCCAACGTGCGCGACGCGATCGTGATCGGCGGTTGCTTGAGCGTGCTGGTGCTGCTCGCGTTTTTGAAGAGCTGGCGGGCGACGCTGATCGCATCGGTGTCGATTCCGCTCAGCCTGGTGATCAGTTTTGCGTTTCTGTATCTGACCGGCGACACCCTGAATCTGATGTCGCTGGGCGGGCTGGCCGTGGCGATCGGCTTGATCATTGACGACACGGTGGTGGTGGTTGAAAACATTGCCCGCCATTTAGCCGAAGGGCAAACAGGCGACGCGGCGGTCGACTCGGCCAGCCGCGAGATCAGCGGCGCGGTGGTTGGATCGACGCTGACCACGATCCTGGTGTTTTTGCCGCTGGCCCTGGTCAGCGGCGTGGTGGGGCAGTTCTTTCAATCGCTCTCGATCGCGCTGACCGTGGCCCTGCTGGTTTCGATGGTGATCAGTTTGACGATCATCCCCGTGCTCGCCGCGCGCTACCTGGCCCGGCAGGAAATGCCCTCGACCGGCCCGATCTATAACTTGCTGGCCGATCGATACGAGGGGCTGTTGCGCCTGGGGCTGCGTTTTCCGGGCTGGACGGTGCTGGTGGCCCTGCTGGCGGTCGTGCCGGGATGGATCTTATTTTCGCATTTGACCACCGGCTTCATGCCCGAAATGGACGAAGGGGCGCTGGTGATCGACTACGCCATGCCGGTCGGCACGTCGCTGGCACAGACCGACAAAGTGCTCCGCCGGGTGGAGGAGATTCTGCAGAATACCGAAGACGTGTCGGGTTACATCCGCCGTACCGGGGCCGAGCTGGGCTTCTTTGCCACCGAATCGTACACCGGCGACATCCTGGTCAGCCTGAAACCGCCTGGCCAGCGGCGGCCGGCGGAAGAGATTTTCGACGGCCTGCGGGAAGAGCTGACACGCCAAGTGCCGGAACTGGAAACCGAGCTCATCCCGCTGGTGCAGGACCAGATCGACGACCTGGCCGGCGTCGACGATCCGGTTGAAGTGAAGGTGTATGGGCCCGACCAGGCGGTGCTGCGGTCGATCGCCAGCGAGATCGGTTCGCGGATCGAGGAAGTGGCGGGCGTGGAAGACGTGAACACGCACGTGTTTCTCGGCAATCCGAACATCATCGTGCGCCCCGACAGCGTGCAGACCGCCCGCGTCGGCCTGACCGAGATGGACATCGAGACGCAGCTGAACGCCGCCCTTTATGGCCAGGTGGCCAGCACGATTCCCGAGCAGGATCGGATGACCAAAATCCGTGTCCGCTATCCCGACCGGGTGCGGTTCGACAAGGATCACTTGGGCCAGTTGCCGATCAGTCTGACCGCCGCCTCCCCCGGCTCTCAAGCGGCAGCCGCTGGCGGGCCGACGTCGGGGGCCGGCTTCGTGCCGCTCGATCAATTGGCCAAGATCGAAGTCGTGCGCGGACCGAACGAATTGTGGCGTGAGAATCAGCAGCCCGTGATCACCGTCTCGGCCGCGCTGGCCGACCACGATTTGGGATCGGTCAATCGGGCGATCCAAGAGCAACTGGCCGATCTCAAGATGCCCTCGGGTTATCGCTGGGAGTTGGCCGGCAACTACCGGGCCCAGCAAGAATCGTTCGCCAGTTTGCTGATGGTGCTCATCATGGCCGCGGCGCTCGTCTTTCTGCTGCTCGGTTTTCAGTTTCACAGCCTGATGCTGCCGATGCTCATCTTTCTGGCCCAGCCGGTGTCGCTGGCCAGTGCGATGTTCGCCCTGTGGATCACCGGCACGCCGCTTAACGTGTCGTCGTTCATGGGGGCGATTCTGCTGATCGGGCTCGACGTGAAGAACGGCATCATCCTGATCGAGTACATCGGCCAACTTCGCTCGCAAGAGGTGCCCATGCACGAGGCCCTATTGCGGGCCGGCCGCACCCGTTTCCGGCCGATCTTGATGACCAGCCTGACCACGATCTTTGGGCTCGTGCCGCTGGCCCTGGGGCTGGGGCCGGGGGCACAAATGCAGCAGCCGCTGGCCATCGCCGTGATCGGCGGGCTAGTGACCAACATGCTGCTCACCCGACTGTTGATCCCGGTCGGCTATCTGCTGCTCAACCGCATGGGTCGGGCCCCCGAGCCGGCCAAGGCGAGCTGACGACTCGCGCCCCTGCCGCGATTTGCTTGGCGGCGAATGTACAGGCCGGGCGGTTTGTGAGAAACTTGGGCGTGGCGGCGCGACCACTTCGATCCAGGGCAGACATTGCGCGGAGAAAGAGACGGTTATGTCGGATTCGGTGCTAATCGGAAAAGGGAAACTGGAGCTGCGGCTCTTGGCCCGCATGGCCAACCGGCACGGCCTGGTGGCCGGGGCGACCGGCACGGGCAAAACGGTCACGCTACGGGTGATGGCCGAAGGACTGAGCGCGCTGGGCGTGCCGGTCTTCTTGAGCGACGTGAAGGGCGACCTGGCGGGAATGGCCCAGGCTGGTGAAGCGAACCCCAAATTTGCCGCCCGGGCCAAAGAGATGGGCATCGCGGATTACGCTCCGGCCGCCTCGCCGGTCGTGTTTTGGGACGTGCTGGCCGAGCAAGGCATTCCGATCCGGGCGACGATTTCGGACATGGGCCCGCTGCTGTTGGGCCGGCTGTTGAATCTGAACGAAACGCAAAACGGCGTGTTGAACATCGTCTTCAAAGTCGCCGACCAGCAAGGCCTGTTGCTGTTGGATCTCAAGGATCTCACGGCCATGCTGCAGCACGTAGGGCAGAACGCCAAGGAATATTCGACCGGCTACGGCAATGTGTCGCCGGCCAGCGTCGGGGCGATCCAGCGCGGGTTATTGGCTCTGTCGGAGCAAGGGGCCGACAAATTCTTTGGCGAGCCGATGCTGACGATCGAAGATCTGTTGGCTCGCGACGCCCAAGGCCGGGGCGTGGTGAACATTCTGGCGGCCGACAAATTGATGAGCACGCCCAAGGTATATGCCACGTTTCTCCTGTGGCTGTTGGCCGACCTGTACGAGAAGCTGCCCGAAGTCGGCGACATGGACAAGCCGAAGCTGGTCTTTTTCTTCGACGAGGCGCATTTGCTTTTCGACGAAGCGCCGAAGGTGGTGCTGGAAAAAGTCGAGCAGGTGGTGCGGCTGATTCGCTCGAAGGGTGTGGGCGTGTTTTTCGCCTCGCAGAATCCGCTCGACATTCCCGAGACGGTGTTGGGGCAGTTGGGCAACCGCGTGCAGCACGCCCTGCGGTCGTTCACGCCCAAGGACCAGAAGGCCGTGCGGGCGGCGGCGCAAACGTTCCGCAACGACGGCTCGGTCGACGTGGAACAGGCGATCGGCCAGTTGGCCGTGGGCGAAGCCCTCTGTTCGCTGCTGGATGAAACCGGTTCTCCGATGCCGGTCGAAGTGGCCAAGGTCGCGCCGCCACGGAGCCGTTTGGGAGCCATCGCCGACGGCGAGCGGCAAAAGATCGTACACGCTTCGCCGCTTTACGGTCATTACGCCCAGTCGATCGATCGCGAGAGCGCCTACGAAATGCTCAAGGCGCGGGCCAGTGGCGGCGGCGACGGTTCGGATTCGGCCGACAAAGCGGGCGGCAAAGGTGGTAAAGGGTCTGCCAAGAGCGACGGCGGCGAGCACGACGAGAAGAAACATTCCTGGTGGACCGGAGTGAGCGAGGTGTTGGCCAGTGCCGGCAAGGTGATGAATTCGCGCGTCGGGGCCGAAATCATCCGCGGCGTGCTCGGCTCGCGCGTCGGCGGTTCGCCCCCGCGACGGCGGCGGTCGTAACGGCGGGCACGCGTTAACGCCGGCTTAGGCGTTAGGGGTGGGTTTGCATTGCGGCCCAGCGGACGCGGTCGCGATCGACCGTCGGGGCCGGAAACTCGAAGTCGGGTAGTTCAATGTCGCTGCCGAGAGCTTTGGCTTCGGCCAGCCAGTTCTGTGCCGCTGGCAACACCAGCCGCCCGAACTCGGCGACGTCGTGAGCCTGTTGCGGATCCGCTGTGCGCAGCATGACTTCCATCGATTCATGACCCTTGGTCAGATCGGCCGCAACAGCGACCCAGCGGATTGGTGCGACGAAGTCCCCCAGTGGCCGATCAGTGCCGAATGCGGGTGACCTGAGAATCTCGCCGGCCGCACGCGCGAAGAACGGCGGAGCCGCGGCGATCATGCGCAGGGGATGATGCTTCACCACCGCCAGCGCTTCGGTAATTTCGGGGCGGGGGATTGGTCTCGCATGCTCAACCGTGTCGAGCAACTGTTGCTGTGCAATGACCGTACACGTGTTGATCTCCCGACACGCCCAGACGTCGCCGGTGTGGATTCCGGCCGGGTCGGGCAGCGCCAGGCGGAGCTCGTCGATTGTCACCCGCTTTGCCCCCGGGACGATCAGGAACCAGGAGCGGCAGAGGTCGCGACCTTGGTGCGACCCGCGATCGTCCTCGAACGCATCGTGATCGTATTTTTCGGTGAAGAGGCGCAGCAGATTTGACCAAACCGCGACGAGGTAGATCGTTTTCACTTCGTCCACGGGCGTTGATTTGACCTCGCCCCGCGCGCCGTCGTCGTCAGGAGCAATGATCGTCAGAACCTGGAGCATTGCCTGCCGAAACTGAGGATGACCGAAGAAACCGGGCGTGCCCAAGACGCCGCGCAACGCTTTCGTGCTGGAATCCGAAGTCAGGTCGACAGACAGAACCCCAATCGTCTGGTCGTTAAGGAAAGGTATGAGGGCCGCGTCTGGAGCGCTCGGCGGCGAATCCTTGGCGCTGCTCCGAACGGATGACGCGAGCACGACGACGCACGCCACGGAAAGCAGGCAGATCGTACGAATCATTCGGGCTCGTTTCCGGAGTTGCGCGGCGCGGTCGTTTCCGGCGGCCTCCGCAGGGTAGTCTGGTACTGCACGGCCAGCATCGGGACTTCAGGCCGATGCTGCACGCTTGGTGCGCCGAGTCGAGCGACGTCGCCATCGACGGAGTACTCGAACGGTTTTTCGGTCGCCGCATCGAGCGGAATGGGGACAACGGTCACGTCGTCCAGCTTTTGTGGCCAGGCGTTGTGTTCGGCTGCATACATCCGCAGCGCCTCGATGGTGCTGAGCATACCGAGCGCGCGCTCATGTAGGACCACGAGGCGAGCTGCATCGGAGGAAGCGCCGAAAAACAAGCTGAACGGTTGGCCGATATCCAGGTTCGTGGGAAGCTGCTTTTCAACCGCCTGAAGGACCTGATTCGGACTGAGCTTGCCCGCGAGCAAGGTCCATTTTAGCAAATCGTCTTGCTTGGCAACAAATTCCTTCCAGCGGTAAAGGAGGACTTGCTGGAGCAGCGGCATCGCATCGATTCGATCCGAGGTGAAGCCGTGCTGGTCGAGGTAGGCGCGGGCCTCGGGAAGGAGCGCCATCGTCTCGAAAAGCAAAGCAGCCTCGTGTCTGGAATCCCAAGGGGGCATGATTCGGCCGAGCAGCGGCCCAGACTCGTTGTACAGCTTCCGGGCCAGGTCGAGCGCTTCTTCGGGGCTGAAAATCTCACGGTCGAGCTTGGACAGTTGCGGATGATCGACCTGCCAAAGGCGCGCGTCGAACGACAATGCGCGCCTGGGCTCGGAGGGCTGGTAGCCGAGTTCGGTCAGCGCCCAATAAAGATTCGGCGAATCGGGTGCGGCCAGCAGATCACGCGTGGCCTGGTGCATCATGCCAATGACGGCCGATCCGTCGGACACATGGACGAAGCTTGGCCCGTGACTCAGATTTCGGCCAAGCGTGTAGCCGATGCGAAGAGTGTCGAGCGCCTCGGAAGTGTGGTGTTCGGCAATTTGGATCCGGGCCAAGACGTGAAGCGCGAACGCCAGCTTGCGTAGCGCCGACAGTTCAGGCCGCGGCGTGTGGCCGCCCAATTCGGTACCGGCGTCGCCCCAATCGCACGAGTCCGCACGGGTGGCTTCGCGGAGCGCGGCTTGAAAGACGCGCGACGTGACAGGTGTGACTTTTTCCTTCGCCTCGGCAGGCGGGGGACCGCCGTTCGGCGTCTCGACCCACGCGCCGACCTTGTCATCGTTATAGAGGCGATCGAGCCATTCCGTCCCTTCCACTAAGAGTGCTTTGTAGTAGTACGTGGCGGCGTTAGCGTGAGCCTGATCGACCGGAGGAATGAGTAGGCGAAATTTCAGCGCTGGCTGGGGCTCGGCCACGGGAGAGAGAGTCAACTTGTAAAGAACGGGCGGCTCCCCCTCTTCGGCCGCCTGCGGGCCGTTCTGCGCAGCAGCCTTTGTTTCATCAGCCCGCGCCTGCCACGTGGGCCGAGCGGTTAATGCCAAGACGAGCAGCAGCATCCAGTTAGCGCGAGCCAGCGACGCATAGGTACGGTGCTCATTCGATCGCATACATCACCCGGGAAGCCGCCCAAGTTGCCGAGAATAAACCCAGCGAGCAGTATAATCGACCCAGGTGTACGCGGAGGCACCTAAAGGAGAAACGTCTGAGCGTGCTCGGCTCGCGCGTTGGCCCGCCAAGGCGCAGGCGATGATTTTCGATCGGCGGCTGGTTCGGCCTATGGTGCCGGATAGACTTTGTCGATGTCGTAAGCCTCGCCGCCGTTGCGGGTGAACATGGCGCGCAGAATACCGGGCCGAACCCGAGCGTCGGATCGATGGGGTGCGACATCGGCAAAAACTGTTAGGATCGCCAAGGCCGCGAATCAGATTGCGAGCGGGTGAAATGAAGTGCGAGTCATATCCGTCTATCCTGTCAGCGCGTGGAGAGTTGGCTTACTTGCCGGCGGCGGGTTCGCGGAGAGTGAGCTCGCATCGCTCACCGAGAAGACGTGTATTGCCGACAAAATAGGCTTCGGTACGAGCGGCCAGCGTTGCCACACGGCCCGACACCTTGTACTCGAACGATTGCCGAGTCCCCGGATCGAGCGGAACGGGGACCGCTTTCACGTCGGCCAGCGCCTTCGGCCAGGCTCCGTGCTGGGCCGCGTGCATTCGCAGAGCCTCGACGGCGCGCAGCAATTCGGTTTCGCGCTGCCGCCGCAGTCTGGCACCCAGACAACCAAACGCGCTCGGCAACATCTCGGTAAACGGGCTCCCGGCGTCGCTACCAGCCAGCGAGCTCGTTTCGGTTTGCAAACGGTCCCGCTGTTCCAGGGCTTCCTCCTCCGGCAGCAACGTCCAACGGAAACAGCGGTCGCGTATCTCCTGGAACTGCCGCCAGCGGTAAAGCAGGCTGCGCTGCAGAACGGGCATCGCATCAATTTGCGCAGCGGTGCAACCGTGCTCGACCAGAAAGGCCCGGGCCGCGGGCTCGACCGCCCGCGCGGCAGAAAGCAGAGCCAGCTCCTCGTCCGCTGTCAGGGGAGCAGTGCTGTCTTTGAGGAATCCCTGTACGTTGGCGGCAATCTCGAGCGCCTCGGCCGGCGTCAGGGCTCGCTGTTCGAGATCGACCAGTTTATGAAACGTGAACTCCCAAACATGACTTTCGAACGACATTGCGCCGCGGACCTCGATCGGCTGGCTGGCCAGTTCGGTCAGGGCCCAGTAAAGGTTTGGCGATCCGGGCTCGGTGATCAGTTCGCGAGTGGCGGAAAGAGCGATGTCGTCGATCGCCATGCCAATGAGGCTTTGCGGGATTGATTGCGCGTGTCCCAGATGCCGCGAGAGAGAGAAGCAGAGCCGTAGCGTCTCGATCGCGTCGGTGTGGCGATGCTCGGCGATTTGATATCGCGTGATAATGACGAGGGCTTTGGCCAATGAACGGAGCTTTTGCGCCTGGCTGAGCAGCGTATTGGCACCGAACTGGCGGATGGGATCTTCCCACTGGCAATAGTCGGCCGCTGCCCCGGCGCGCAAGGCGGCGTTGAATTCGTTGGTTTCGATGGGCCCGATGCGGGCCTTGATCTCGGCCAGCGGCAATTCGGCCAGTGGCGTGTCCAACCAGGTCTGGACTTGTTCGTCGGCGTTCCAACGGGCGATGAAATCGGGGTCGTTGATCAGGGCTTTGTAGTAGAACGTCGCCGCGTTGGCGTGTACCTGGTCGACCGGCGGCACGAGAAGGCGGAATTTCAGCGCGGGCACCGGTTCGGCGGCCG
>DATJTR010000480.1:0-9707 GCA_035503215.1 Pirellulales bacterium | reverse complement strand
GTCCGGTTGGGCGAACCCGTCGAGCACGGACAACCGCTCTTAAACGTCTTTGCGCGGGCCGACATGCGTGCGGCGGTCGAATCGCGGCTGCGACAGGCCTTTACCATCGGTCCCCAGTCGATCGGAGCGCCGCCGCTCGTCATCGAACGCGTGGAGGCCGAAGGGAGTTTGGCACCGCGATGAACACTGCACAACGCCGACAATTGCTCGATACGGCCATGGCAACGCGCGAACGCGCGTATGCCCCGTATTCCGGCTTTCGTGTCGGAGCCGCCGTGCTGACCACGTCGGGCAAAATCTATGGCGGCTGCAACGTGGAAAATGCCTCGTTCGGCTTGACCTTGTGTGCCGAGCGCGTGGCCTTGGCGGCGGCCGTGGCCGCGGGCGACGGAGAATTGTTGGCGATGGCCGTGGCACTGGCTGGCGGCGCCATGCCTTGCGGGGCCTGCCGGCAGTTTGCCGCTGAGCTGCGCGGCGATTTGCCGATCCTGGTCATCGATGCGGCTCAGCCCGATCGCGTCGTGGAAACCAATTTGTCCGCTTTGCTTCCAGCACAGTTTCAACTGCGGCGGGCACACTGACCCGCCAAAGCACCGTCGCCGAGGGGCCTTCGAAATGCAGCTTCCCGCACCGCCTGCCACCGCGCTTCCGGAGGTTATTCCACCGGAGACACCTCCCGCGGCGGATCCCACGGCTGGGCACTCAGCGCCAGCGATGCCGCTTTCCTGGCGCGTCGCGATCGGAGTGGCGATCGGTGTGCTGGCGGTCGCAACCTATGCCGGGCAGGAGGCGATCGGGCCGCGTGGGCAGTCGCTGGCGGGAATCGTGTTCTTCTTCGGCCTGGTGGCGATGTGCTCCGCCAATTTGCGGGCCGTGAATTGGCGCACGATCGGCTGGGGCATCGGCCTGCAGATGGGATTGGCCTTGCTCGTGTTGCACGGGCGCATCACGCTGGGCGGCCACGAATACTCGGTGTATAGCGCAATCGAACGGGCCGGCGACGTGGTCAAGGCGTTCATCGATTGCTCGGACCAGGGAGCGAAATTCGTGTTCGGCAATCTGGCCGAACCGGCCAGCCTGCAGAAGGTGTTTCTGGATGATTATTTGTTTCCGTTCGCATTCAAGGCCCTGCCACCGATTCTATTTCTGTCGGCATTTTTCACCGTGCTCTATCACTTTGGCATCCTGCAAGCCTGCGTGCGGCTGGCGGCCAGGGTGATGGAGCACTTGCTGCGGACGAGCGGTGCCGAAACGCTGTCGGTCGCGGCAAACGTCTTCATGGGGCAGACTGAAGCGCCGCTCATCGTGCGCCCCTACATCCCGCGAATGACCAATTCTGAACTGTTCGCGGTGATGACTAGCGGAATGGCGCACATCTCGGGCGGCCTGATGGCCGTGTACATCAGCTATGGAGCCAACCCGGTGGCAGTGCTGACGACTTGCGTCATGGCCTGCCCCTGCAGCTTGTACCTGTCGAAGTTGTTTTTGCCTGAAATGGGTCGGCCGGAAACCACCGGCGGTGTGCGCGCCGAGCATGCCAAGTCGCCCTATGTCAACGCCATCGACGCGGCGGCGGCGGGCACGAGCGACGGGTTGCAATTGGCGCTGAACGTGGGCGCGATGTTGATCGTCTTCATCGCCTTCGTGGCTTTATTCGACCGGACACTGGCTTGGGTCCGGCCGGAATGGTTCAGTTGGACTGGGGCGGAACTGCCGACGCAGTTCTCGCTGGCCTGGCTGTTCGGGAAACTGTTTTCGCCGGTGGCGATGCTCGTGGGGGTCGAGGCGGCCGATCAAGCGAAGGTCGGAACGCTGCTGGGTTATAAGCTGTCGATCAACGAACACGTCGCCTACCTGACGATGCAGTCGTGGATGATCAAGGCCGATTTCATGTCGCCCCGATCCTATCGGCTGGCGGCCTACGCCTTGACCGGCTTTGCGAATTTCTCGTCGGTGGGCATTCAACTGGGAGGCATCGGCGCGATGGCCCCCAGCCGCCGACACGACCTTGCCCGTTTGGGGATGCGGGCCTTGTTCGTCGGCTTCGTGGCCACGCTGCTCAACGCCTCGATCGCCGGGTTTTTCTCTTCCTTGTCGCATTGAGCGATTTCAACGCAAAACATTGCGGACGCGCATGATGCCAACAACCCAACCGTCGATCGCCGATTGCCTGCGGCAACTCGAAGCCTCCGTGGCCGGCGGAACGCTCAAACCGGCGACCGCGGCGAACGTGCGCCGCTGGTTGATAGAGCGCGGCTACGAGGATTTCATTCCGCCGATCGCCGAGCATGTGACCGAGCAAAATTGGGCGGCTTTGGAAGCGGCATTTTGGCGGGTACTGCCGTTCGGCACCGCGGGACGGCGCGGACCGATGTACCCGATCGGTACGGCCACGATCAACGATCGCACCATCGGAGAAAGCGCACAGGGACTGGCCGAGTACGTGCTCGAACACGTGGCCCATGGAGGCGAGCCGCGAGCAGCGGTGGCCTATGACACGCGACATCGCTCCCGGCATTTTGCTGAATTGTGTGCCGAAGTGCTGGCCGCGGCGGGCTTCACGGTCTATTTTCTCGACGGGTTTCGGCCGACGCCCGAGTTGTCGTTCACGATTCGGCAGCTTGGCTGCCATGCTGGCATCATGGTCAGCGCGAGCCATAATCCGCCGCAAGACAACGCCGTGAAAGTGTTCGGACCGAGCGGCGGCCAATTGCGGCCTCCCGACGACGAGCGGCTGGCCCGCGCCGTCGACGCGGTGACCACGGTCCGGCGGCACGATTTCGGCGAGGCCGCCGGGGCCGGCCGAATCGTGTTTTGTCAGGAGGAAATGGACCGGCTTTATCGGGCAGCCGTGCTTCGGCAATCGTTTCCCGGCCCGCGAGAAGCGCAGATTCTGTATTCGCCGTTGCACGGCGTCGGCTGCCAGTCGGTGTTGCCAGTGCTGGCGGCCGATGGGTTTTCGCAAGTCGAAGTCTTCGAGCGGCATGCCGAGCCAAATGGCGATTTCCCCAACGTGCCGGGGCAGATTGCCAATCCCGAAAATCCCGCGGTGTTCGACGAGCTGAGTGCGGCCGCGGCCAAGAGCCGGGCCGACCTGGCACTGGCCAGTGATCCCGATGCCGACCGCATCGGTTGCTCGGCACCGACGACGCCGGGCGGCGCGTGGCGCGTGCTCAACGGAAATCAAATTGGTGTGCTGCTGGCCGATTACCTGCTGCGGCATCGACGCGCACGAGGTGATTTGACGGCCGAACATTACCTGGTCACGACGCTGGTCACCACGGGCATGATTCGCCGTGTAGCCGATCATTATGGCGTGAAGACGGTCGACGACGTGCTCACCGGTTTCAAGTGGATCGGCGGCGTCGTTGACGATCTTGGTCCCGAGCGCTTCGTGTTCGGCTGCGAAGAAGCCCACGGCTACATGGCCGGCGATTATGTCCGCGACAAAGACGCTGCCGTGGCAGCCATGCTATTGGCCGAGCTGGCGGCGGAGTTGAAAGCCGAAGGGCTGACGCTGCACCAGCAACTTGAGCGGCTGCACAAGCTGGTCGGATACCACGAAGAGCGAACCATCGCCCGCACGCTGCCGGGCGCCGCGGGGCTCGAGCGGATGAGGGCGATCATGCACTCGCTACGGACGGAGCCACCGCGCACCCTGGCGGGACTGCCGGTGCAGGCGATCCGCGATTATGAGACAAGCGTGAAGCGGGAGGCCGGCGGCCGTACGTCGCGGCTCACCGTGCCGCGGAGTGATTTGTTGTTCTTCGACACCGAGTTGCCAGGTAATTATGCCGCCGTGCGTCCCTCGGGCACCGAGCCAAAGCTGAAATACTATTTGTTCGCCTATCGTCCACCCGGCGAGGAAGGGGACGCCGAACGGCAGCGGAGTGACGTCGAGCGGCAATTGACCGCGATGGAGGCCGACCTGATGCGGGCCGGGGGATGATGACCGGGCACGACAAATCGCGCCGACCCAGGCACTCACTCGCCGATGTCTTCGTTCCACAGCTCCGGCCGGGCAGCGATGAACTCGCGCATCAGGCGAATGCACTCGGGATCGTTGCGGATGTCGAGCTGCACGCCGCGGGAGCGGACGTAATCTTCCGGCCCTTGAAAGGTCTGGTTTTCGCCGATCACGACCCGGCCGATGCGGTAGAGCAGCACGGTGCCACTGCACATGTCGCAGGGGGAAAGGGTCGAGTAAAGAACGCTGCGGCGGTAGTCGCGGGCGGTCAATCGGCCGCAATTTTCCAGGCAATCCATTTCGGCGTGGAGAATGGCGCTGCCACGTTGTACCCGGCGGTTGTGCCCACGACCGACAATCTGGCCGTCGATGACCAGCACCGAGCCGATGGGAATCCCTCCTTCGCTGAGGCCCAGCTTTGCTTCTGCGATTGCGGCTGCCAGGAATTGGTCCATACGGCACGATGTGAGGTTGGGGTTTGTCGTTTGTTAGCGGTCGCATCGCACGCCGACCAGTGAGCGGCATTGCCACCGCGCGGGTCGGTTTGAGCGCCGGTTCGCTCTTCTGGCTGAAACGTAGCGGGCATTATAATGAGGATGGGGTCCGACAAAAGCCGGTTTCGTGCCGCGGGTCGCCGCCAAGGGGCGAGCGCAAGCACGGCGATTTTTCTTCTGCGGGATATGCTGCCATGGCTGATCTCACTACCTACGTCGACGGTCTGAAACTGCCCAATCCATTCGTGATTGGCTCCGGCCCGCCGGGCACCAACGCCAACGTCATCGGCAAGGCATTCGACGAGGGCTGGGGAGCGGTGATTTCGAAGACGGTGAGTCTCGACGCCTCGAAAGTGGTAAACGTACAGCCGCGTTACGCCCGCTTGCGCACCGCGACGAAGGAAATCATCGGCTGGGAGAACATCGAACTGATCAGCGATCGCGATTTCGCCACCTGGATCGACGAATTCAAACAAATCAAAGACCGGTATCCCGACCGGGTGCTGATTGCCTCGATCATGGAGGAATATCGGCGAGACGCTTGGATCGAGATCGTCGAGCGGTGCCAAGAGGCCGGTGTCGACGCGTTGGAGTGCAATTTTTCCTGCCCGCACGGCCTGCCCGAACGCAAAATGGGCTCGGCGATGGGGGAGAATCCGGAAATCCTGTCCGAAGTTTGCCGCTGGGTGATGAGTGCGGCGAAGGTGCCCGTGTGGGCGAAGATGACGCCGAACGTCACGCACATCGAAGACCCTTCGCGGGCCGCCCTGGCTGCTGGTTGCCACGGAATCAGCGCGATCAACACCATCCGCAGTGTGCTCGGGGTCGATCTGGAAACGTTGCGTCCCGAGCCGACGGTTGAGGGATATACCACGCTGGGAGGCTATTCGTGCAAGGCGATCATGCCGATCGCGCTGCGAATGTGCATGGAGGTGGCCCGACTCATTCGCGACGAGTTCCCCGGGCGATCGCTGTCTGGCATCGGCGGCGTCGAATCGGGTCGCGATGCGGCTCAGTTTTTGTTGTTAGGCTGCGACACGGTGCAGGTCTGCACCTACGTGATGAAGAACGGGTATCGCGTCGTCCGTCAGATGATCGACGAATTGGCGGCGTTCATGGACGCCCACAAGTTCGGCACGCTAGCCGAATTCAAAGGACACAGTTTGCAGTATTTCACGTCGCATCACGATCTGGTCGAGCGGCAAGCCGCGGCGCGGCGCTCGGCGCGAGCGGCAACCAGCTCGGCGGATGGTCGGCCGATCGCCGCCGACCATCAATGGCGCGGCGACGATTTCGTGCGGCAAACCGACGCGCTGTCACGCGGTTGAGGGCGCGCCGCCAGGGGGAAAGCGAACGCCGCCTCTAAGCCGGCGGCGTGGCGGCTCGCTGCTGCATGCGTCCGTGGTCGCCCGCGCCCACGAACCGGCCGCCGCGCACTTGAACTCGGCCGCGAACGGTGACCGTATCGGCCCGGCCTGTAATTGGCCAGCCCTCGAAGGCGCTGTAATCGACGTTCATTTGTTGCGTGCGGGCGGAGATGACGCCGTGGTAACTCGGATCGAAAACGACCAGGTCGGCGTCCGCACCCAGTTCGATCGCTCCCTTTTTTGGATAGAGGCCGAAGCGCCGTGCGGCTGCGGTTGAGGCGACGTCGACAAAGCGATGCAGATCGATCCGCCCGGTCGCCACGCCGTGGGTGTAAAGGAGATGAACGCGATCTTCGATGCTGGGAATGCCGTTGGGGATTTTGGTGAAATCGTCCCGCCCCATCTCCTTTTGTCCGTGGAAATCGAACGGCGCGTGATCGGTGGCCACCGTGGCCACGTCGCCTGCGGCCAGCGCTTGCCAGAGGGCCTCTTGATGCTGCTTGTCGCGCAGCGGCGGAGACATGACATACTTCGCTCCCTCGAAGTCGGGGCGCTCGGCATAGGACCGATCGAGCACGAGGTGTGGAATGACAACTTCGACCGCTATGTCGACGCCTCGCGACCGGGCATTACGGCCAGCATCGAGGGCATCGGCACAGGACGTGTGAACGACGTAGACCGACGCCCCGGTCAATTCGGCAAACGTGGCCAGATGGTGCACGCCCTCGGCTTCGACGCACGGCGGCCGTGAAGGTTCGTGCCACTGGGGCCCCGTCTTCCCCTCGGCCAGCAGTTGCCGTTGCCGCTGAAAGACGAGTTCGGCGTTTTCGCAGTGGGCCGTGACGACGACGCCCAATTGCCGGGCAAGCTCGAGCGTGCGATAGAGCTCGCCGTCGTCGATGCCAAACGCCCCTTTGTAGGCCAGAAAGACTTTGAACGACGAGGTGCCATCGTCGACGATTTGGCGGAGAACGGCCGGCGTCGAATCGTCGAACCGGGTGACGCCGAAATGGAACGCGTAGTCGCAAGCCGATCGCCCGGCGGCCTGCGACTTCCAAAGCGAATAGGCCTCCCAGGGATCGTCGCCACGCGCCGGGCAGACCATTTCGATTAGCGTGGTCGTGCCGCCGACCAACGCGGCCCGGCTGGCCGTGGGATAGGTGTCCTTGGCCAACGTGCCCATGAAGGGCAAATAAATGTGGACATGCGGGTCGATGAAGCCGGGGAAAATCAGCTTCCCAGCGGCATCGATCACTTCGCAATCGGCCGGGGCGGAGAGCGCAGGGCCGATGCGCGTGATCGCTTCCGCGTCGCAATAGATATCGGCCCGATAGCGGGCGTTGGCCGTGACGATCTCGCCGTTTCGAATCAGTAGCGGCATGGCAGTGTACGAATCCTCGCGAATCAGGGAACGATTGGGATGTTTTCGGGCGCCGCGACGGCGGCGTCAAGCTGGCGCGGCCAGCGGCGGATCGCGCGATGGCAACCGTTGCTCACGGCGATTTAACGATTCCTGAACGCATCGGTCAGGGAGTTGGCTATCCAGAAATGCGGGCAGTCGCATAGAATCAGCATCGCTTCCGACGTGGGCGGCGCGCGAGCCTGGGCCACGATCGACCGCGAACGGCGATCCGCCGGAACAACCGAATGATGATCGAAAACACCCTCCCTGCATCGCCCCGCTCGCCCTGCCGCCCGGCCGCCATCTGCGAGCTGGCCGAAGATGTGTCGAGCTCTTGCTATTTTAGCCCCGATCTCGCGCCGATTCCGGCGGCGAAGCGTAAGTGGGGCACCCGCGACCTGGCGATGCTGTGGATCAGCATGTCGGCCTGCATCCCTACCTATATGCTGGCGTCGTCGCTGATCGATTTGGGGATGGATTGGCGGGAGGCGGTGGCGACCATCTTTTTGGGCAATTGCATCGTGCTGGTGCCGATGGTGCTCAACGCCCATCCCGGCACACGCTACGGCATTCCCTTCCCGGTCTACTGCCGGGCCGCATTTGGGTTGCGCGGGGCGAATGTGCCGGCGCTGATGCGCGCACTGGTGGCCTGCGGCTGGTTCGGCATCCAAACCTGGATCGGCGGCATGGCTTTGCACACGCTGCTGGCCGTGGAGTTTCCGGCCCTGGCGGCGGGTGAGCCAATACCAAGACTGGATATCAGCCTGTCGCAATTGATTTGTTTCCTGGCATTCTGGCTGATCAACATCGCCGTGGTGTGGCGGGGGATGGAATCGATCCGCTTGCTGCTCAACATCAAGGCGCCGCTCTTGATCGTGCTGGGGCTGATGCTGTTGGCTTGGGCTTACCACGCGGCCGGCGGGTTTGGCCCGATCCTCTCCCAGCCTTCGCAATTCGTCCCTGGGCAGCCGCAAGAGGGACGATTCTGGGCCGTCTTTTTCCCGGCACTGACGGCCAACGTCAGTTTTTGGGCAACGTTATCGCTGAACATTCCCGACTTCAGTCGCTTTGCCTATTCGCAGCGCGACCAGGTGCTGGGGCAAGTGATCGGGTTGCCAACCACGATGGGACTGTATTCGTTCATTGGCGTGGCGGTCACGTCGGCCACGACGGTGATTTATGGCGCCCCGATTTGGGATCCCGTGCAACTGCTGACGAAATTCCAAGATCCGCTGACCTTGATTTTCGCCATGCTTGCGCTCTGCCTGGCGACGCTGGCGACGAACATCGCCGCCAACGTGGTCGGGCCGGCGAACGATTTTGCCCACCTGTGGCCGAAGCGCATCTCGTTTCGCGTGGGCGGCATGATTACCGGCATTCTCGGCATCGTGATCCAACCGTGGCGATTGCTGGCCAACGCCACGGTGTTCATCGATAAGTGGCTGATCGGCTATTCGCTGCTGCTGGGGGCCTGCGGCGGAGTGCTGATCGCCGACTATTACTTCATCCGCCGCACGCGGCTCGATCTGGCTGGGCTGTACGAGAAGCAAGGGCCGTACTGGTTTCGCGGCGGCTGGAATCCCTGGGCGCTCGTGGCCCTGGCGGCCGGAATCGTCCCTTGCCTGCCGGGCTTTGCCGTGGAGGCGGGTTTGATCGATGCAGAAATGGTGGGCAGCCGGTTTTTGGTCAGCTTGTACGGCTACCCCTGGTTCGTCAGCTTTGGCGCCGCGACGGTTTGTTACGTCGTGCTGATGAAGCTCTTCGGAGGGACGGCTACAACGCCGTGATCGCGCCGTAGGTTTCCGGCCGGCGATCGCGGAAGAATTGCCAGGTGTTGCGGACTTCGCGGATCAGGTCGAGGTCGAGATCGGCGACGACGATGGCGTCGCCGTCGCGCGGGGCTTCGGCAAAAATTTTGCCGCGCGGATCACAGAAATAGCTCTGTCCA
The DNA here is from genome assembly GCA_035503215.1 of Pirellulales bacterium. Classification (GTDB taxonomy): domain Bacteria; phylum Planctomycetota; class Planctomycetia; order Pirellulales; family PALSA-1355; genus DATJTR01. Next base: position 529 of record DATJTR010000480.1, on the reverse strand, counting down.
TAGAACTCGCCGATCCGCCACGGCTCTTCCCAACCGGGACGATTGATGGCCCCGACGAAATAGCCGTTGGCCGCGGCGTGGGCCGGCTGCTCCAGCCGCCACAGATATTCCGACAAGCCCGCCACGGTGGCCGACGGATTGAAGACAATCTCGGCCCCCGCCAGTCCCAGGCAGCGAGCCCCCTCGGGAAAATGGCGGTCATAGCAGATGTAGACGCCGACCTGGGCGAAACGGGTGTGAAAGACCGGATAGCCGAGATTGCCGGGCCGGAAATAGTATTTTTCCCAGAAGCCGGGCTGCACCTGAGGAATGTGCATTTTGCGGAATTTGCCCAGGTAGCTGCCGTCGGCGTCGATGACGGCCGCCGTGTTGTAATACAAACCCGTAATCTCTTCCTCATAAATCGGCAACACAATCACAATGTTGTGCTTCTTGGCCAGCGAGCAGAAGAGCTGGGTCGTGGGGCCCTCTGGGATGCGCTCGGTGAGTGCGTACCATTTGGTTTGCTGCTCGGCGCAGAAGTACGGGC
>DATJTR010000479.1:0-12192 GCA_035503215.1 Pirellulales bacterium | reverse complement strand
CCCGAAATCCGCAAGCACACCGATTTCGAGAGTGGCAAGGGCATGGGGCGGGTCTGGCGCGTGCAAGCGTCCGACGTCGATACGCCGAAGCGGGCCGCCGAAATCGCCGAGTTTTTCGCCGAGGCCCCCGCCACCAAGGATCTGAGCCTGGGCCTCTGGCGGCAGCCGGGCTGGTGGCTCGACACGGTGCACCGCATTCTCGTCGAGCGGCGCGCCGGCTTGAAAGCCGGCGAAGCCTCTTTTTGCGACAAGATCGGCGACGACGCCCTCATGCTGCGAATTGCCGAACTCTTCGGCGTCCTCAAGAACAAGGCGCTGGTCGATTCGCTTTCCGATCCACTCCCCGCCGCGCGCGAGCAAGCCATTCAAATTGCCGAAACCCGTCTGTCCGACGATCCGGCGCTGCTGGCCGCGGTGGCCAAGCTGGCCGACGATCCCGATCCCCGCGTGCGTTTCCAATGCGCCCTGACCTTGGGCGAGAGCAACGATCCCTTGACGATCGATCCCTTGGTTCGTATCGCCGTGGCCGACAGTGGCAATCACTGGTCGCGCCTGGCCATCGAAAGCTCGATTCCGGGCCGCGAACTCGATTTCCTCCAGCGTTACGCCGGCGAACTGACCAAAGGAACCGTGACCGGCGGGGCCACCGATCTGCTCGGCGACCTGGCCCGCCTGGTCGGTGCCAGCCAGCCGGCGAGCGATTGGCCCGCGGCGCTGCAGACGCTCGTCGCGGCGGTCCGGCCGTTGCCGTTCGCGGCCCAATCGGCCACGCTGGTCGGTTTTGCCGAAGCGCTCCGGCTGCGCCGCGGCGGAGCCACGGGCTCGGCTTTGCAAGCCGTACTCAAAGAAGACACAGACGACAGCGATCAAAAGTTCTTCGCAAAGCTCTTCGCGCAAGCGCTCGACACCGTGCATGCCGCGGCCGACACCCCCGGCCAGGCCGAGACGCGGGCCGCGGCCATCGACCTGTTGGCCGACGCCGACCCCGCGATCGTCGGCGACACCCTCTTGTCGCTCGTCGATCGGCGCGAAACGCCCGACGTGCAACAGGCCGCCGTGCGGGCACTGCGAAATCTCGACGATCCGTCGTTCGCCGCCCACCTGCTCGACGCCGACCGCTTCCGCGGCTACTCGCCCCCCTTGCGCGAAGCGGTGCTGGCCGCGATGCTCGCCGAACCGCGCTTGCAGGCCCAGTTGCTCACCGCGCTCGAATCGGGCTCGATCCCGGTCGGCATGGTCGATTCGCTTCGCCGCCGGCAATTGACCGAGCATCGCGATCCCGCCATCCGCGACCGGGCCGCCAAGGTTTTTGCCGCATCGGCCGTCGGCAATCGGGCCGCGGTGTACGAAGATTACAAATCGGTGCTTGAGTTGACCGGCCACGCCGACAAGGGGCGGCAAGTCTTCTTGAAATCGTGTTCGACTTGCCACCGCCTCGACCGCGAAGGCACGCCCGTCGGCCCCGACCTGTTCGGCATCCGCACGCAGCCCAAAGAGGCGATCCTGCTGCACATCCTTATTCCCGAGTACGAAATCACTCCCGGCTTCGGTGCCTACATGATCGAAACGTCCGACGGCCGCATCGTGGCCGGCCTCCTGGTCGGCGAAACGGCCAACCAGGTCACGCTGCGCGCGGCGCTGGGCCGCGAAGAAACGATCCTCCGCAGCGACATCGAATCGCTGGCGCTCAGCAAGCTGTCGCTCATGCCGCAGGAACTGGAAAAGACCATGAGCCGGCAAGACCTGGCCGACCTGCTCTCCTACCTCAAAGGCGAGGCGCCCTAGCAGGCTTCACGCAACGCAAACGTTGGACAGCACGAATACTAACCCGACGCACAAGCGAGGGACGCAGAGGGAACGATCCGCAGATTGGCGCAGATTCACGCAGATTGCGGAAAGAAGTCCTTCCTCGAATCTGTGATATCTGCGGATTGCATCCTCTCCACGACCGACACACCGAGAACATCTTTCCACGGACACTTCACCGCACCCCGTGACGCCGAGAACGAAAGAACCCCGCCATGAAACGCCTTGTCTGCCGCCGGCCCCGCCGCACGACGCTCGCTGTTGCGTTCACATTATTCGCAGCGCTGGTTTGTCACTTGTCGCAGGCGGCCGATGAACCGGCGGCCCCGCCGTTCAAGGCCGGCTTCGCCGAACGGGACGTCACTCCCGAGATCGGCATGGAGCAGCCGGGGGGCTACGGAAAATCGTTCCATCGCACGTTTCACGACGCCTGCAAAGTCCGCGCGTCGGTGTTCGACGACGGAAAGACGCGCGTGGCCATCGTCGGCGTCGATGTCCTCACCCTCCGCCGGCCCACGATCGACGCGGCCCGCAAGGCGATTCAGGAAAAGTGCGGCATCGCTCCCGACCACGTGCTGATCAGCGCCTCGCACTCCCACTCGGCCGGCCCCACCTGCATGGTGCTGCCGGGCGAGTTTGACGACGCCCCGCCGCTGGTCCGCACGCTGGCCTACGAAAAAACGTCAAACGGCAATCCCGACTATCTGGCCAAGGTCGCGCGCGAAATCGCCGCTGCCGTCGTCGCCGCCGACGCGGCCCGGGTCGATGCCAAGTGCGGTGCCGGCGCCGGCAGCGAAGGGGCTGCGGTCTTCAACCGCCGCTTCCGCATGCGAAACGGTCGCACGGCCACGCATCCCGGCGTCGGCAATCCCGACCTCCTCGAGCCGGCCGGCCCGATCGATCCCACGGTCGGCGTCATCGGCGCCTGGAATGCCGACGGCAAGCTGCTCGGTGCCATCGTCACTTTCGCCTGCCACGCCACGACCGCTCCCGGCGGCACGTCGGCCGACTATGTCTATTACATCGAAAAGACGATTCGCGGGCTGTTCGGCGACGAGGCGGTCGTCGTCTTTTTGCCCGGCGCCGCGGGGGACGTGACGCAGGTCGACAACCGCACTCCCTACAACATCAAGCAATTCGGCGAAGTGGCCAGTCGCCTGGTGGGAGGACGAATCGGCGCCGAAGCGGTCAAGGTTCTCTGCTCGTTGTCGGTCGGGCCGGGCTCGCTCGCGCCGCTGGGGGCCGAGACCCAAACGCTCACCTTCCAGCGCCGCATCCCCCGCCCCGAGCGCGTGGCCAGGTGCCTGGAAATCGTTCAATCCGACGCCGCGGCCTCCAACCCGACCGACTGGGCCTTTGCCAAGGAAATCGTGCTGCTCGATTGGATGGCGAAGAAGGAACCGACCGTCGAGACCGAAGTGCAAGCCGTGCAGGTAGGGCCGGCGATCTTTCTGACCTGCCAGGCCGAGTACTTCTGCCAGTTCGGGCTCGACATCCGCGCCGGCAGCAAATTCCCGCTCACCTTCCCGGTGTCGTTGGCCAACGGCTGCATCGGCTACGTGCCGACCGAAGAAGCCCTCAGCCCGACCGGCGGCGGCTACGAAACCCGCTTGACGTTCTACAGCAATCTCGAACCCACGGCCGGCCGCAAGATCGCCGACACGCTGATCAACCTGTCGTCGCACTTCGCTCCCGGCCCGATTCCGACGCCGCCCCCCTTCTCCGCTCCGCCCGGCAAGACCTGGTCGTTCGGCGACGTGCCACCGGAGCTGGATTGAAAAAGGCTACAGGCCACAGGCTACAGACCACAGGTCGGAAAGAAGGAAAGAGGGCATGGGAGGCTTGCGGATGGCCACGCGGCGTCACCCGGCTTCCTACCTGTAGTCTGTGGACTTCCGCCTGTAGTCTCTTCTTGCATTCGCGGCGGCGAGGAAGATAATAAAGCCAACTTCCGCTTGCAGCCTGCCTTCCGATTGCCCGCGCCGGTTCCCACCCCACCCGCCTGAAGCAAGGAACGTGGCATGACCCGAGTTGTTGCGCTCGGCCCCTCCTTCGTCGGATCGTGCGTTGCCGGGCTGTTGCTCGCCACCGCCTCTCTGGCTGCTGCGGATGAGCCCGCCCCGGCGGCCGTATCCGCGCCCACGCCGCCAAACACGGCGCTCAGTTACGAGAAGGACGTCCGGCCTATCTTCAAAGCGTTTTGCTTCGATTGCCACGGCGCTGGAGGCGAAAAGAAGGGTGATCTCGATCTGCGGCTCAGGCGGCTGGCCGTCGCGGGGGGCGAATCGGGACCGGCCATCACGCCCGGCGATGCGAACAAAAGCCTGCTGCTCGAAAAACTACGGGCCGGCGAAATGCCGCCGGGCGAAAAGAAACTCCCCGCCGACCAGGTCGCCCGCATCGAGGCCTGGATCGCCGCCGGCGCACCGACGCTGCGCGACGAACCGGCCGACGTCGGCCCCGAAGACATCACCCCCGAAGAGCGCGGCTACTGGGCGTTTCAGCCCCCCGTCATGCCACCGCTTCCCTCGTTCGGAGCGGCCGACCGGGTCCGCACGTCGATCGATGCGGTCATTTTTGGCCGGCTGCGGGAAAAAGGCTTGAGCTTTTCTCCCGACGCCGATCGGACGACCCTGATCCGTCGCGCTGCGTTCGACCTGTTGGGCCTCCCTCCCACGCCCGACGAAGTCGCCCGCTTCGTTGCCGATCCGGCCCCGGATGCCTACGAGCAGCTCGTCGACCGCCTGCTGGCTTCGCCGCAATACGGCGAGCGCTGGGGGCGGCACTGGCTCGACGTGGCCGGCTACGCCGACTCGCGCGGCTCGACCACCGACGCCCCGCGCCCCTTCGCTTTCAAATACCGCGATTGGGTCATTCGGGCCCTCAACGCCGACATGCCGCTGAGCCAATTCCTCATCGAGCAATTGGCCGGCGACGAGCTCGTGCCGCAGCCGCACAAGAATCTCACTCCCGAGCAAATCGACAAGCTCACGGCCACAGGATTCTTGCGGATGTCGGTCGACGCCACCGGCCTGGTTCCCGACCTCGAACAAGCGGCCAACCAGGTCGTCTCCGACACGATCAAGATCGTCTCCTCGTCCCTCTTGGGTCTCACGGTCGGCTGCGCCCAGTGTCACGATCATCGCTACGATCCGATCTCGCAGCGCGATTACTACGCCTTGCGGGCCGTTTTCGAGCCGGCCTTGAATCCGGCTCACTGGCGGTTCGACGCCCAGCGTTCGGTGACGCTCAACAGCGAAGAGGAATTGGCCCGCTCGGCGGCCATCGAAGCCGAAGCGGTCAAAATCATCGCCGAGCGCAAAACCCGTGAGACCGAGTTGCTCGAAGTCGAACTAGAAAAGGAATTGGCCAAGCTCGACGACGAGCTGACCGGCGCCCTGCGGCTGGCCTGGCACACCCCCAAGGACAAACGCACGGCCGAGCAAGCCAAAATCCTGATGGAGTCCCCCCGCGTCGGCGGCTTGAGCCCCGGCAGCTTGTATCTCTACAGTCCGCCGGCCGCCGCCGAGCTCAAAACGTTCATGGACCGCGCCGCCGCCGTGCGGGCAACGAAGCCGGCGGAAAACCTGATTTCGGTCCTCAGCGAGGTGCCGGGTGAAACTCCGGTCACGCATCTCTACTACCGCGGCGACCTCAAGCAACCGCGCGACGAAGTCCTGCCGGCCGATCTGACGATCGCTTCGCCGCCGGGAACTCGCTTTACGATTCCGCCGCACGATCCGGCCTTGGCGACCACCGGCCGCCGCCTGGCCTGGGCCCGCCACCTGGTCGATGGCAGTCATCCTTTGGTCGGGCGCGTGCTGGTCAATCGCATCTGGTTGCATCATTTCGGCCGGCCGCTGGTCGACACGCCGGGCGATTTCGGCGTGCTCGGCTCCCGGCCAAATCTGCCCGAGCTGCTGGATCTGTTGGCGGTCGAACTGGTGCGCTGCGAGTGGAGTTTAAAGCGGCTGCACCGCTTGATCATGACTTCCACGGTTTATCGCCAGTCGTCTCACGCCGACGCGGCCAAGGAAGCGATCGACGCCAGCAATGGGCTCTATTGGCGGATGCCGCTGGTGCGTCTCGACGCCGAAGCGCTCCGCGACCGGATGCTGGCCACCGCCGGCATTTTGGACTCCCAGCAGTTCGGTCCGGCGGTGCCGGTCGAGGCCGACGCCACCGGTCAGGTGGTGGTGAAAAGCGACTTGCCGCGGCGGAGCATCTATTTGCAGGTGCAGCGGACCAAGCCGGTGTCGTTTCTCACCGTGTTCGACGCCCCGGTGATGGAGACCAACTGCGACCGCCGGCTGTCGAGCACCGTGGCCACGCAATCGCTGATGATGATGAACAGCCAGGTGGTGCTGAGCCGTGCCGCCGCGTTCGCCGAGCGGCTGGCCCGCGAGACGCCCCCCGATTTTCCCGCCCCCGACAACTGGCGCTACCAGAGCGGTGCCGCGCAGTGGCAATTCGGGGCCGGCCACGTCGATTGTGCCAGCGACCGCGTCGCCGATTTTCGCCCGCTGGCCAGTTGGACCGGCTCGGCCTGGAACGGCATGCCAGGAAACGGCACTGCGCAAACGTCCGATCCGGCCCTGGCCTTTGTCTCGCTCAGCCGCGCTAGCGCCCAGCCTTGCGACAGTCTTCACGCCGCTATCCGCCGCTGGATCGCCCCAGCCGATGGCGTGTTATCGATCGACGGCAGCATCAGCCACCCCTCGGCCGAGGGCGACGGCGTCGTGGCCGCGATCGTTTCCAGCCGTACCGGCACGGCTGGCCGCTGGGCCGCGAAGAAATCCAAAATCACCATCGCCGCCGGCCCGCTCGAAGTGAAACAAGGGGACACGATCGACTTCGTCCTCGACGCGCTCGAATCGACCGACGGCGACGCTACCGAAACGCTGCTCGATCTGCGGCTCGCCCGCGCGGACGGCAGCCCGATCGGCCACTGGAATTCGGCCGGCGATTTTTCCGGCCCCAGTCAGCCCTCGCTGGCCTCGCAAGTGGCCTACGCCTGGCAACTGGCGTTCGCCCGGCCGATCACGGCCGACGAACTTTCGGTCGTCGGTCCGTTCCTCAGCCAGCGAGTCGACGATCTCGGCCATGCCCTCGACGCCGATCCAGCCCGCGCCGCAATGGCCGATCTCACCCAGCAACTGCTCAGCGCCAACGAGTTTTTGTACGTCGACTAAAGGCCCAGCCAGAGCAAGCCCAATGAAGACGCCCCCTCCCACTAACCCGAAGCGCAAGCGAGGGCCGTTGGACGCCGCCCCTGCCATCGCCTTTGGCGCTTGCCCCCTGCCCGCTCTCGATCCCCGTTTCTCCCGCCGCGCGTTTCTCGAGCGTAACGCGCTCGGCCTCGGCGGCGTGGCCTTGGCCTGTTTGCTCGGCGAGGGGGGCTTGCTCGCCCGCGAGCCGGCCAAACCGATCGAAGAGCACATCACCGATCTGCGGCCTCGCCAGCCTCATTTCGCCCCGCGTGCCAAGGCGATGATCTCGCTCTTCATGCAGGGCGGGCCATCGCAGGTCGATCTGATGGATCCCAAGCCGGAGCTGACCCGGCTGCACGACACGAATTACGAGCGCGAAGTTGAATTCTCAGGCGTCAGTCGAGCCAGCCGCAAGCTGTTCGCCAGTCCTTGGAAGTTCGCCAAGCACGGCCAGTGCGGCACCGAAGTCTCCGAACTGTTGCCCTACACGGCCGGCATCGTCGACGACCTTTGCGTCATCCGCTCGATGAAGGCCCAGATCAACAATCACGACATGCGGTACTTCTTCGGCGGCATCCCGAACGTCCCCGGCCGGCCGTCGCTGGGCGCCTGGATGCTGTACGGCCTGGGCTGCGAAAGCCAGGACCTGCCCGCCTATGTCGTCCTCTCCGACCCCGCCAGCTTGCCGGTCGACGAGGCGCAAAACTGGTCGGCCGGCTTCATGCCGCCGATCTTTCAGGGCACGCTGTTGCGGACGCAAGAACCGCGGATCGTCAATCTCGATCCGCCGGCTCGCCTGCGCGGCCTGCCGCAGCAACAAAACATGGCCCTCTTGGCCGAACTGAATCGCCGCCACCTCGACTCCCATCCCGGCGAGGCCGACTTGGAAGCCCGTATCGCCAGCTACGAGTTGGCAGCCCGCATGCAATCCGCGGCCAAAGAGGCGCTCGACGTCAGCACGGAAAGCGAGGCCACGCAAAAACTCTACGGCATCGACCAACCAGCCACCAAGGATTTCGGCACCCGCTGCCTCATCGCCCGCCGGCTGGTCGAGCGGGGCGTCCGCTTCGTGCAGCTCTTCCTCAACTATCAGGCCTGGGACCATCACACCAACATCCGCGCCGTCCTGCCCCCCGTTTGCCTGCGGGCCGATCAGCCTTCGGCCGCCCTGGTGCAAGATCTCAAAGCCCGCGGCCTGCTCGACACCACGGTGGTCCACTGGGGAGGCGAAATCGGCCGCCTGCCGGTCATGGAGGCCGAAGGGGACCCGGCCAAGGCCGGCCGCGACCACAACGGCCAAGGTTTCAGCATGTGGCTGGCCGGAGGCGGCTTCCGCAGCGGCATGACGTTTGGCGCCACCGACGAAGTCGGCCACCACGCCGTCGAAAACATCGTCACGGTCAACGATTTTCAGGCCACGCTGCTCCATCAGTTCGGCCTCGACCACCAGCGGCTCGTCTTCCATCACAACGGCCGCGAGCAAAGCCTGACCGCCGGCCGCCCGGCCCGCGTCGTCAACGAAATCATCCAAACCGCCGGGGTGTAACCGCGTCAGCGTTGGCTCGACCCACGAAAAACTAACCCGAAGCGCCAGCGAGGGAATGCGGTCTCCCCACCGACAAACGTTTCGGAACCAACAACGCGACGACGCCAAGGACACAAGCCCGAAGCGCCAGCGAGGGAGTTCGACGGTGGCACACGACGAAACGCCGCGCCGCCGAGAATCGACACCGCATTCCCTCGCTCGCGCGTCGGGTTAGTGAGACGACCGGCTGACGAAGAAACTCTCATGGAATCGACACCTATCATGCACGGATACGCGAACCAACAACCCGACCCCGCCCCCGGCTATCGCCCCGCGCCGCGGTCGCGCCGCCAGTTTCTGGCCGAGCAGGCGCTCGGCATCGGCGGCGTGGCGCTGGCCTGGCTGCTGGCCGAAGACGGGCACTCGCTTTCGGCAACCACCAAGCCGCACGCCGCGCCCGCGCTTGACCTGCGGCCCAGGCCGACGCATTTTGCCCCGCGCGCCAAGGCGATGATCTCGCTCTTCATGCACGGCGGCCCGTCGCACGTCGATCTTTTGGATCCCAAGCCCGCCCTCACGGCCCACGACGGTCAGAGCTACGAAGGCGAGGTCAAATTCAGCTTCGTCGAGCGGGCCAGCCGGCAGCTTTTGGCCAGCCCATTCCGGTTCGAGCGGCATGGTCAGTGCGGCACCGAAGTCTCCGAGCTCTTGCCGCACACTGCCGGCATCGTCGACGACATCTGCGTCGTTCGCTCGATGCACACCGGCCACAACGGCCACGAAGTCTCGATCCGCTATTTCCGCGGCGGCATCCCCGGCGTCGTCGGCCGGCCGACGCTGGGCTCGTGGATGGTGTACGGGCTGGGCAACGAATCGCAAGAGCTGCCGGCTTATGTCGTGCTGGCCGACCCGGGGGGCGTGCCGGTCGACGGAGCATCGAACTGGAGCTGCGGTTTCATGCCGCCGCTGTTTCAAGGCACCGTGCTCCGCAGCAGCGAGCCAAGGCTGGCGAATCTCGATCCGCCGGCCCGCCTGCGTGGACTGGCGCAAGAGCAAAACCTGGCCTTGCTCGCCGAGCTGAATCGCCGGCACCTGGCCGCCCATCCCGGCGAGGCCGATCTGGAAGCTCGCATCGCCAGCTACGAGCTGGCCGCTCGCATGCAAACGGCCGCGAAAGAGGCCCTCGACCTGGCCGGCGAATCCGAGGCCACGCAAAAACTCTACGGCCTCGACGATCCGGTGACTCGCGAGTACGGCACGCGCTGCCTCCTGGCCCGCCGGCTGGTCGAGCGGGGCGTCCGCTTCGTGCAGATCTTCTTGCACGATCAGCCTTGGGACACGCACCACGGGATCCGCGACAATCTGCCGCCGATCTGCCGCCGCACCGACCGTCCGGCCGCGGCCCTGGTCGCCGATCTCAAAGCCCGCGGCCTGCTCGACACTACGGTGGTTCACTGGGGAGGCGAAATCGGCCGCCTGCCGCTCACGCAGAACACCGGCGAGGCGCACAACCCGGCTACCGCCGGCCGCGACCACAACGGCCAAGGTTTTAGCATGTGGCTGGCCGGGGGCGGCTTTCGCGGCGGCACGACGTTCGGCGCCACCGACGAAGTTGGCCATCGGGCGGCCGAGAACATCGTCACGCCCAACGATTTTCAAGCCACGCTCCTGCATCAATTCGGCCTCGACCACGCGAAGCTGGCCTTCGATTACAACAGCCGCTCTCAAACCCTGACCGACGGACGCCCTGCCCGCGTGGTGAAAGAAATCATCGGCACGCCGGGCGTGTAAACCGGCCGGCTTTAACCGAGCCCACTAACCCGACGCGCAAGCGAGGGAGCTTGACGATGGCACACAACCTAGCGCCGCGTCCCCGCAGACTGCAACCACAGCTCGTAGCCGCGGCACTCGCGTTTTCGCTCATCCTGCTCGCGCCGGTTTCCTCCGAAGCAGAAGACGTCGCGGCGGCCGCCTGTCACGATGCCCCAGCGCCGCTGGTCGCCGGCCAACCGACCCGGCGTTGGCAATTGATCGAGAACGAGGACGCGACCAACTTTTTCTTCTATCACGACATTCTTCCCGGCCAGGCCGGCGCGGCCATCGATCGCTATGTCGACGCGCTGGCCGATGCGGGCGTCAATGTTTTGTTGTGCAACACGAACGATCGTCGGACGAACTATCGCAGCGCGGTTTGGCAATCCTATTGGGACGGCTTCGATCCGGCCGGGCCCGACGACCAGCCGTTCCTGGCTCCGATTCCCAAGGATCAGGTGGCCCGCTACCGGCACCTGGTCGCCGGCATGCTCGAAGTCGATCGCCAAGGAATCGATTATCCGGCCCGCATGATCGCCCGCAGCCGCACGCGGGGCATTTCGCCTTGGATCACGCTGCGGATGAACGACGTCCACTACAACGACAATCTTGACCATCCGTTTCACAGTCCGTTCTGGCGCAAACCGGAACTCTTTCGCCAGGGAACGACGGACTATTTCGCCCGCGCGCTCGACTATGCCCATCCCGAGGTGCGCGAGCACTATCGGGCTCTCCTCGTCGAAACGCTCGAACGCTACGACATCGATGGGCTGGAGCTCGACTTCGTTCGCGAGCCGTACCTGTTCAGCGTGGGACATGAGGCCGAAGGCCGGCCGCTTTTGACCGCCTGGCTGCGCGACGTTCGCCGACTGGTGGACGATGCCGCCCGCCGCCGCGGCCACGCCATCAAGCTGGGCGTCCGCGTTCCCTCTTGCCCGCAAGTGGCGCTCGGACTTGGCCTCGACGCGCCCACCTGGGCCCACGAGCGGCTGGTCGACGTGGTCGTGGCCACGCCCCGCTGGGCAACGCTGCAGTTCGACATGCCGCTGGCCAAATGGCGCGAACTCTTGGGCGATCGGGTCACGCTGGCCGGCGGATTGGAGGTGATTTGCCGCCCCTCGCACAACGTTCCGCCGCGCCCGGCCACTCCGGCCGAGGCAACTGGCGCGGCCGTGGCCGTGCTAGCCGCCGGCGCCGACGCCCTCTATCTGTTCAACTATTTCCAAGATGGCTCGCCCGGCTGGTCGGCTGCCGACTACCGACGCACGCTCAAGGCATTCGCCTCGCCGCAAACTCTGCTCGAGCAGCCGCGTCGCCATGCGATCACCTATCGCGATATTTTGGCTCCCGGCGAAGCCTACCATGCACCCTTGCCCGCCACCGGCAAGGAGTTCGTCTTCGAGCTGCCGCTGGGACCACCGCCGCCGGCCGGCTGGCAAGTCGAAGCGGTGATCGAGACCCAGTCCGCCGCTCACGTCATTCCCCCGGCGGTTCGCCTCAACGGTTTGGCGGGCGAGCTGCGGAGCGATGAAACGTTGCCCAATTGCCAGCAGCGGTTTACCTATTCTCTCCCGCTCGCCGCCCTAACGGGCCAAAACCGTCAGACGATCGCCCTCCATGCCGACACGGACCTGACCCTGGTCGCGGTCGAAATCGGTCTCAAGCCTGGCGATTGAACGGAATTTTTTTGGGAGCTCCCGCCCAAGTCCCTGTAGTGGGTGGCACGCTCTTCGGTACTCCGAAGGGCGTGAAAAACGCATCGATCTGCCATCGCTTGGTTCCACTTGCCTCGGCTTATAATGCGCAGGATCCTCGAGAGCGTCTCGCCAGCATTGGCAG
>DATJTR010000478.1:0-8667 GCA_035503215.1 Pirellulales bacterium | reverse complement strand
CTACTCCATGGCCGTGGGGCAGGACCAACCGCAAATGCCCTTCAGCGAAGTCTTTGGCAATTTCACCATTACCGGCGGGACAACGATGTATTTTAACACTGGAGAGGAGGATGCATCCGCCATCCAGTGGTTCGTCGATATGGACCGCAATGGCGATGGCGATCTTTCGCGCCGTGAGTTTCTGGGATCCGCGGCGCAATTTCGCAAACTGGACGCCGACGGCGACGGACTGATCGACATGGAGGAGGCGAAACGCGCCAATCCCGATGCCCTCGCCCCGCAGGCTGGCACCGAGGCCAAAAAGTCCGAGTCCGCTGTTCCAGCCAAGGCTGGCGAGGAGAAATAGCCTGTACTCGTCCCCACGCGAAGATTCCTAATCGCCGTGGTCGTCGGCCGACCTTCTTGCCCTGTACGCGGCCTGCGCTGTTGCCGAACTGAGAACCGCGTTTACGCCTTGTCGGGCGCGAGCGGCGTGGACCAGACAAAAAGGTGCAAGGCTTCCAGAGCGGCGGGGTCGGCCAAAACTGCCTTGCGGTTTTCGGTCGACACGCGGATTGGTCCGCCGGCCAGCAGTTGTCGCTCGGTTTGCCGGATCGTGCGCTGACTGGCGGCCGCCTGGGTCTGGGTGGCCGACAGGATCGAAAGGTGCAGGGCCAAGAGGGCCGGATCGGTAAGCACACGGCGAAAAATGCCGCGGGCGTCGCACAGTTCCCTGCCTGGCGAGAGGGACAGAAAATGGCGCTGCCGGCGGAGCACCTTGGGTACCTGGGTTTCTTGCGGGATCAGTAGCAGGCCGCGGAAGGCCAGCCACCGGCCTAGCGGAACGCTGCTCAGCACGATCGACAACGGAACGGCGAGAATCAATCCGGCCAGCACCGGGATCAACCACACCAACATGGCCGCTGCGAACGTCCAGACAATCACCGAAGCGAGCACGGCCAGGAGCGTTTGCTTCCAATGGGCCGCGACAGCGGCGGTGAATTCCAATCCCCCTTCATTGCGCTGCTGGGCGTTCCATTGCACGCTGCGGCCGACCAGGGTGCCCACGACGAAGGTCGAGTGAAAGACCATCAAGATCGGGGCCACGAGCATCGATACCACCGTCTCGACCAGCGTGCTCAGGGCAGCCTTTGCTGCGCCGCCGCATTGAGCCAATCGCGTCGGCTCTCGTAGCAAAACAAGGTAGGCCCACAGCTTGGGCAACAAGAGCAGCGCCATCGTGCCCGCGAAGAGCGCCAGGCCCCAGTCGCCGGCAGCCGACGGATCGCCGGCGGCGGACGAATTCGGACTCGGCGCGCGATGCAGGGCGACGACGAAAAAGCTGAGCACCAACGAGAGCAGCCAGAGTGGCGACGACAGGTACGACATGGCTCCCATGCTGAGGTGGAAACGGCTCACCGGATGGATGCCGGCGCTGAAAATCAGCCGCAGATGCTGCAAGTTGCCCTGGCACCAACGTTGGTCGCGCTGGGCGAAGTCGAGCAGCGTGGGAGGGCACTCTTCGTAGCTGCCGTCGAGATCGCCGGCCAGGCAGACTTTGAAACCGGCGCGGCGAATGAGCGCAGCCTCGACGAAATCGTGGCTGAGAATCTCGCCCCCCAACGGCCCGTTGCCGGGCAGTCGGGGCAGACCGCAGGCCTTGGTGAAGGCCTCCAGCCGGATGATGGCGTTGTGCCCCCAGTAATTTCCTTCGTCCCCTGCCCACCAGGCAAAGCCAGCGAGGAAAATCGGGCCGTAGACGGCCGCAGCGAATTGCTGGCAGCGGGCGAAGAGTGAGCCACGATTCACCGGCACGGGAGGCGTTTGCAAGATGCCGATCTCCGGGTCCTGCTGCATGCGCCGCACCAGTTCGACGATGGTCTCGCCGCTCATCACGCTATCGGCGTCCAGCACGATCATGAATTCGTAGGCAGCCCCGAATCGCTGGCAAAAGTCGGCGATGTTGCCCGACTTTCGCCCCTCGTTGCGCGTGCGATGGCGGTAGAAGAGGCGACTGTCACCGGGAAGCACCCGGGTGAGCCGAGCCCAACTCAACTCTTCGGCCAGCCAGACGTCGGGATCGGTCGTATCACTCAGGACGAAGAAGTCGAACGCGGCCCCCTCGCCCGTGGCCTGGAGCGATTCGTGGATGGCGCGCAAACCGGCGAATACGCCGTGCGGCGATTCGTTGTAAACCGGCATCAAGATCGCGCAGCGGGTGGTAATACGTGCCGGAAGAGGCGTCTGCTGCGAACCGCAGTCGGCCGCACGTCCGGCACGCAAACGGCGCACGAGTCCAACTGTCGCCATCCAAAATGAAAAGGCGATCCAAACGAACAAGACGCCGAAAAGTGCGACGAGCGCGAACGTGCCGAGCGTCGTCGCGCCGCGCGATGCGACCACCCTAAAGAACATACACCCGGCGACGGCGGTCGTCGCCAAGGTGAGCAGGGCCAATACGAGCCGAGCCAGCATTCGATTCGAGCGCGCCAGATCGTCCATGTTCGGTTGCCTGCCAGTGGCCAGTAGGAGAGAACGATCTGCGCCGGAGCCCCACCGCTTGCGCCTCGCGCCGCTTATCCGTCGCTGGACGCCACTCCGCGAGAACCTGGATCGCCTGCTGCGCGGTCGTGCGTAAACAACTCCGCAGCGCCAGCGCCGGCCATCGCCCCCCTGACTTGTCTGCACAAGGCGTCCCAGCCTTCCTGCCAACGGGGGAAGTGTTCGGGGGATAATGCCGGGGCCAGCGATTGCGTCGGCATGTGCGTGGGAGAACCGGACGGCACCACCGGCACGGCCGCGGCCGCAAGCTGCTCCATCAGCCAGGAAGGTAGCGGACGATCGTCGAGCAGCGCGGCGGGAAACCGATCAACGAGCGATTGCAATTCGAGAGCCACCAAACCTCGACGGGCCGGAATTTCGCATTCGGCGATGCCGACTTGACGGCCGAGATGGTCGAGCCACTGTCCCAAATCGGAAATCACGCGACGCATGACCATTCGGTAAAAATCTGCCAGGGATGAAACGCCCGACCGCGGAGCTACGGAAACGGATTCGACCCAATATTTCGAGACGGCGGCAATGGTTTGCGGATCGCGCAAGCCCCACGACCTCAGATACTCGGCCACCAGCCGTTCGCCGCGCGGTCCCCAACCGGTTTCCTCGCGGCCCGACTCGTTCGTCTGGCAGGAACGATTCCCAGGCTTTGGCAACTTCATTTCTTGATCCTTGTCGCGTGCGCATCGTGCGGAAATTGTTATTTCGATCTGCGTTCTGGCGTTGGCCGCTTTGCCTGCGCTTTTCGGACCATAAAGCAATTGCCATGCCCAACAGTCAGAGAGTTGGCTCGCCATTTGCTGTTTGGACGGCATTCGACGAACGGCGCTCACGCGAGGTTGCGATGCGGCGCAATCAAGTGACGACCATGGTAAAGGTCAAACAAACTTTTTTATGGGTAATCCCCATGGCGCGACGTTGGTTCTCCTGCGCTTGGATGCTGGTGGCTGCGACCTGGTTGTTACTGACCGTGCAACCCATTGCGGCGGATGAAACCATCGCCAGCGAGTCTGCGGCAGCATCGGTTGCAACGCCCTCGCATGGCCCCCGCTTGAAGACACTGGGGGAGCCGCAGCGGTTTGATTACGAGCTACTCAGGCAGCAAGCTCGGAGACTGGCGGACCAGCCTTACCATGCGCCTCCGGCGAAATTGCCGGAACCGATCCGAGAGCTCAATTGGGACCAGATGCAAGCGATCCGTTTCAGGGATTCGCACGCGCTATGGCGCGACTTGGGCTTGAACTTTCGCGTCCGTTTTTTTCATCTCGGCCTGTACAACAAGGTGCCGGTGACGATTTATGAATTGCACGAGGGGGAAGCCCGTCGCTTGGCCTACGAACCAGGCCTTTTCGATTACGGCAAGAGCGGCGTCGAGGGCAGCAAGCTGCCGGAGAATCTGGGGTTCGCCGGCTTTCAGTTGGCGTTTCATAGCGATTGGCGGCGCGACGTGGCGGCGTTTCAGGGGGCGAGTTATTTTCGCGCGGTGAGCGACGCCAAGCAGTACGGGCTGTCGGCACGCGGCCTCGCGGTTGACTGCGGACTGGCGAAACCTGAAGAGTTCCCCATTTTCACGGCCTTTTGGCTCCAGCGGCCGGCGGCCGGCGACGATCGGGTAACGGTTTATGCCTTGCTCGATTCCCCTAGCGTTGCCGGGGCTTATCGGTTCGTGATCGCGCCAGGGGAGCCATTGACGATGGACGTCGATGCTGCGGTGTATCCCCGGCAAACGGTCGAATCGCTCGGGATCGCGCCGCTCACCAGCATGTTCTTTTGTGGAGAGAACGATCATCGAGCGAGCCAGGATTTCCGGCCGGAGATCCACGACTCGGACGGGCTGGCTCTATGGACCGGTGCCGGAGAGCGGATCTGGCGACCGCTGGTCGATCCGACGGCCCTGCGAGTAAGCAGTTTTGCCGATGACAACCCACGCGGCTTTGGTCTTTTGCAGCGAGATCGCAATTTCGATCACTACCAGGACGATGGCGTGTATTACGATCGGCGGCCCAGCCTGTGGGTGCAGCCCAAGACCACGGGCCAGGGACAACCGTGGGGAAAAGGGGCCGTGCGGCTGGTGGAGATTCCGACGGCCGAGGAAACATTCGATAACGTCGTGGCCTTCTGGCAGCCGGCCGATATTCCAGGCAAGGGAGATTCGCTGCAACTTTCGTATCGGCTGACTTGGGGGCTGGCGGCTCCGGACCCGCCAAAACTGGCAACCGTCACCGCGACGCGTACCGGCATAGGCGGCGTGGTGGGCCAGCGGCGCAGCTATTATTCGCGACGCTTCGTGGTTGACTTCGCCGGCGGAGAATTGGCGTCGCTGGGGGCCATGGCCCAAGTCGAGCCGGTAATCACGGCTTCGCGCGGAGAGATCGAATTGACCTCGGCACGGCCGTTGGCCGCCATCGACGGTTGGCGGGCAATGTTCGATCTCAAACCGACTGACGATTCGACCGAGCCAATCGAGCTGCGGCTCTATCTGCGTGAGAAGGGCAAAGCCCTCAGCGAAACCTGGCTTTACCAGTGGACCCCGCCACCGCCGGCGGAGCGCAAGTTTTAACACACGCGGGCACGACCGGCGCTTCGTCGGGTGGCAATCACGGCTTGGGTTGGGCCACGGGCTGCTGCCGAATCCAACAGCGCAGCACTTCGGCCACGCTCCAGGCCTGGGCCACGCAGCCGCGCGGCGTGTAGGGGGCTTCGGCATCGAATATTTCGCTGATCGATCCGACGCAAGCTTCGCCCAAATGGGCCGCGAAGCCCCGCAAGAATTCGCCGGCACGCTCGCTTTGCTGCGGGTGGGTTTTGAGCCAGGCGTCGATGAACGGCCCCATCAACCAGGCCCAAACCGTTCCCTGGTGATAGGCGGCGTCGCGGGCGCGCAGGTCGCCGTCGTATTTGGGTTTGTAGTCGGGCTCGCCGGGAGCCAACGATCGCAAGCCAACCGGGGTCAGCAATTGACGCTCGACCACGTCCACGATCGCCGCCCAGCGCTCGGGGACCAGCACCGGGTTGGGAAGCGAAATGGCGAACAACTGATTGGGACGCAGCGATGCATCGTCGCCGCCGGGACCGTCGATAACGTCGAACAAGAAGCCGCGCTGCCCGCACCAGAACCGCTCGTTGAATGATCGGCAAACACGCTCGGCCTCACGGCGAAGGGGTTCGACGTCGGGCTGCCCTTCGGCATCGCACCAGCCGGCGAGCAAACGCAGGGCGTTGTACCACAGAGCGTTGATCTCGACGGCTTTGCCGCGGCGAGGAGTGACCACCCAGTCGCCGACCTTGGCGTCCATCCATGTGAGCTGATAGCCTTCGGCTCCCTGGCGGAGCAGGCCGTCGTTGGGATCGACGCCGATGCCGAACCGCGTGCCGCGCAAGTGGTGGTCGACGATGTCGCGAAGCACCGGGATCAACATGCGCAAGGTTTGGCGATCGTCGGTGGCCCGCACGTAGCGATCGATGGCATGGAAGAACCACAGCGTGGCGTCGGCGGTGTGATAGAGCCCGGACTGCTCGCCTTCGGGAAAAAGATTGGGGATCAGGCCGTCGCGAACGTAATGCGAAAACGTACGCAGGATGCAGCCCGCCTCGGCAAATCGACCCGTTGCCAGAGTCAGGCCTTCGAGCGAGATCATCGTGTCGCGTCCCCAGTCGGTAAACCAGTGATAGCCGGCAATCACCGAGCGGATTTCTTCCCCGGCCGCGTGGGCCCGGGCGGCGTCGGCGACGCGAGTCGTCGGCGTGATAACGAATTGATCGGCGGCCAAGACCAGCTCGGCGGCGAGGCCGGTGCGGGCGGTTTCGGCTGCCTGTTCGATCAATCGTTTGCGGCGACTCGTTTCTCCCTCCAGCGTCTGTTCGGCTGAGACGCCGACGATCGCATCCCACGGCTCGGTCGAGGCCACGAGCGCCACCTGCTGCCCGGCCGCCAGCTCGGTTCGGACGTAGCCGGGTGACCAGAGGACGTCGCGATAGGCGTAACCCCGCTCGCGCTCCAGGGCGTATTCGACGTCGTAAAATGAGCCGCCATCGAGCACGAATGCCGCCGACCCGGCATACAGGCGCAAGGCCGGCACGTCGGAGCCCGTGATTTCGAAGCGATCACCAGCCGCGGAAACTTGATAGGGTTTCGACAACGGATCGGCGACGGGCGCATCGTGCGGACGAAACCGCAGCCCCGGCCGCAACCGCAAACGAAGCTGCCCCGCGCCGGACAAGAGACGGTAGCAAAGATAGACCGTATTGGCCCGGTATTGGACGACGATCCGCTTTTCCAGCACGTAGCCATCGACTTCGTGCCGCCAGACCGGCAGGCCGTACTCGAGCGAAAAGCTTTCCAGGTGGCAAGCTTCCCAGCCCTCAATGCCGGCCTGGGGATCGCCGGCCAGCGAGACGACCTTTCCGCTGGGCAGACGTATCTGCTCGATCATGTGATTGAGCATCATCATCCGTCCCAGCGGCGCCGGCAGCGCCGCCACGAGCAGGCCGTGATACTTGCGCGTGGGCACGCCGAGTAACGTTCCGGAGGCGTATCCGCCGAGTCCGTTCGTCACCAGCCATTCGCGGCCCAAGAGCTGCTCGGTTTGATGCCCATGCCGGCTGGTCCAAGGCATGCGATAGACGATCGGTGTCATGACGTTTCATCCTTGCGTACAGGTTGGAGCACCACGGCGGCTTGGGCAGGAATGGACCAGCCCTGGCTCGTGTCGAGTTCGGCCGTGCCCGAGCCGCCGTAGCGCGGATCTTCGCTCGACCAACGAATCGCCCAACGCGTGGTCGGCGGCGGGGCCACCAGCGGGCAGGAGATTGAAGCGAGCCGCAACTGACTGCCCAGATTCACGATCAGCAAGCGTGTCTCCGTTTCGTCCCCCAGATACCGTAGCAGCAGAGCTTCGGGCGCGAGGCTCGCGCCGTACAGCCGTGTGGCGTCTTGCCGGCAAAAGGCGGGGTCTTGCCGGCGGAGCGCGAGCAGATCGCAATGCAATGCGTACTCTTGAGCATGAGTCTGCCGCTCGGAAAAATCGAGCTTCGCACGGCGAAAGCTGGCTGGATCGCACGGATCGCTCAAGCGGTCCTGCATTTCGCCGCTGGCCAGCGAGGGGAATTGACTCAAAAACTTGCCCCGGCCCTGGGCGACCGCGGCGCGCTCGTCTGCTGGGCAATCGTTGAAGTACACGAACGGGCTCGAAGCGGCGAATTCTTGCCCCTGAAAGAAAATCGGGGTTTGGGGAGCCAGCAGCCACAGGGCGGTCATGGCGCGCAGACGGCCCGGGCTCGTCAACTCATGAATCCGCTGGCCCCAGGCCGAATTGGCCAATTGGTCGTGGTTTTGCAAATAGTTGAAAAAGCAATGCGCCGGCACATCGAAGGCCGGGCTGCCGCGCGGGTTGTTTTGCCACGCATAACGCTGCCCCTGAAACAAATATCCCCATTTCGCCGCGGCGATCAGTTCTTCGGCCCTGCCGGTGTAGTCGGTGTAATAGGCTTCGCGGCGGCCGGTCAGCGCGACCATGGCCGAGTGATGAAAATCGTCGTTCCAGAGTGCATCGAAGCCGGGTCCGCCGCCTGCCGCGCCCCCCAGCAATCGTGCATTTTGCGGCTCATTCTCGCCGACAAGCAGCAATTGGCGGTTCCCCGCCGCTCGCCGGGCGGCGTGGCAAAGTTGGTCCAGGATCGATTCGGCCGAATCGTCGGCAAAGGCTTGCGTGGCGTCGATACGCAGGCCGTCAAAGTGGTATTCCGCAATCCAATGCCGGACGTTGGCGGTGAAGAACCCGCGGACCGGGTCCGATTGCGCGTCGTCGAAATTGGGAGCGGCACCCCATTCGTTTTTGTGCCGCACCGAAACGTAGGCCGCGGCAAACGGACGGAGCAATCGCTCCCCTAGGCGGCTGAAGTGGTTGTAGACCACGTCGAGGATCACGCCTATCCGCAGGCGATGGGCCGCGTCGACAAACCGCCGCAGTGCCTCGGGCGTGCCATAGTGGTGACTGGGAGCGAACAGGCCGACTGGATCGTAACTCCAGCCGAATTCACCCGCGAACTCGGCGATCGGCATGATTTCGAGCACCGTCACCCCCAATCGCGCCAATTCGGCCAATTGTTCGGTCGCCGCGGCCCAGGTGCCCT
>DATJTR010000477.1:0-6632 GCA_035503215.1 Pirellulales bacterium | reverse complement strand
GGCCTGACACGTCTCCGCCGAGGCATTGTCAGGCCAAGGCCTGACCTACGAAATCGGGGCCGCCCCCTTCTCGCGACAGTGTTTCAAACAACCTCAAAGTCAATTCAGCGCTGCCTGATGTGCGGCGGCGATGCGGTGGGCGTTGGCCATGGCGGTGAGCGTGATCGTGCTGGCCGTGATCGTCGGAAAAACGCTGGCATCGACCACGTGTACCCGTCTCAGGCCACGCGGCCGGCCGAGCAGGTCGGTCTCCAGCGGGCCCGGATTGGCCGACATCGGCAGCGTGCCCCCCGAATGAAAACCTCGCCCCGGCTCGCCCACTTTCATCAGCGGCGCGAGCGGCATCGCCCGCATCAACGATTGGCTCTGCCGCAGCTTGCGGGCCAATTTTTTCAGCACCGCCTGCGTCTCGGGATTGAGCCTGGGCACCAGTTCGAGCCGCGACGGCGCTTCGTCCGCACTGCGGCGCAGCGTCACCTCGATCGTCGCCGACAGGTTCGAGTGCAAATATCCCTGGATCAGCAAGAATCGTTCCAGGAACTGATCGAACATCGGCCGCATCATGCCGGCCGCTCGTCCGAGCGACGATTCGATCGCCTGGCGAAACAAATCGTTGTAACCGTAAACCTGCATGTGCACGCTGTGCTCCGAGATTTCTTCGTCGAACAGCTCGACGAAAACTTGCGCCAGCGTGTGCAGCGGTTCGCGTGCCACCCCCGGAGTGCGGTGATAGCGCACCAGCGGCAGCAAGAAGTATTGGCTGTCGCGCATCACCAGCGGCGTGCCGAACGCCCCCAGCGATTCGAGCACCAGCCGGGTCGAGGGCAACACGCCCGCGGCAATATAGAGATGCGAACCTTCGACCGTCGACCGTTCGCCGCCGAGCATTGTTTTGAGCGAAATCTGCACGCCGCCAGCCGTCTCGGCGAACCGCTCGACGATCACGCCGCCACGATAGGTGAAGTTGCGCTCCCGCCGCAACTCGGCCAGCGTCGACTGCGCGTTGTAGATCAACCCGTATGGGCAGCCATACATGCACAGCCCGCAAGTGGCACAGGGAACATAATCCTCGTCGTTCGCGCGGACCGCCAGCCGCGACATGCCGAACCAAAATCCGCGCGACCGCAGCTCCTCGCGGTTCTGCTGCAAATCGCGTAAGAGTGCACTGGCCTGCCGGCTGATAGGCAGCGCCGTGGGCGCGCTGGCACACAGCGGAAACAGCTCGGCCAGGTCGTCGTGCCGGGCCGATAGTCCCGTGAAGCCGAGCACGGCCTCGTAGTGCGGGGCCAATTGTTGGAAGGTCACCGGCCAGTCGGACAGTTCGGCCGGCAGATAAGGGAGCATCGCCGCTCCCCAAACATTGCTCAATCCGCCTTGGGCCAGGGAGGGCAACAGTCCCACGCCGTCGGCATCCTGCGGCAGCCAGCGCTGGGTATCGCGATAGGCGAAATCGGACCCATACGAGTATTTGAGCGGAATTCCTTCGCTCGTGGCGGCAAAGCCTTCGCGGATGCGGGCTAGCGAGGCGGCCGGCCACTCGGCCACGGTTTGCCGGGCCAATTGAGCCACGATCTGGCGTCGGTCGGTCTCGAGCTGCAGTCCTGCGTCGAGCATCGTGACCGGCTGGTCCCGCGCAACCAGCGCAGCAGCGGCAGCCACGCCGGTCGGTCCCGATCCGATCACGTAAATCATAAACGGTCCACGTCTAAACCGGTGCGCCTTCCAGGTAAAACGCGAGGCACGTCGCGCCAGCACGTGCCGGGCCGCGTCACGACGAATGGGGTCTTCATGAATGCACGTCCGCCAGAGCCTGCCAGTGTCCGAATTGCCGTTTGGCCGCGTCAGACACTGGTGAAGATGGTAATCCGCGGCGAACTGGCAAGTCCAGGTCAGCGGGGCACCAGGGCCTTCGCGGCTCGCGCCCTCGATTGCCCTTGAGCAGATTCCCCGGATTCGCTAATGAAAGGCCCCCTAGCGACCGTTGAAGAATTCGACGGGCGGCGACGTCGCAGGGAAGCGACAACAAAATAGCGACGTAACGTCGCTATTTTGCGAGCCGCGCGGAGCTTTGCTCCGCGCTTGGCGAGGTTGAAAAATGCCACGACGGCATTTTTCAACGGGCTCCTTGTCCGGCTTCTCTCGTTTGTCGATTCGCCACGGTCGTTCCGTTTTCCGACGGCCACCGGGAAACCCCGTTCGCCAGGAACTTTATGAATCCGTCCGAGACACGTCCCGCGGCGAACGAAATCATCTCGTTCACCGTTGGAGAAGCCGGCAACGTCCGTCATCACGCCAGCGGCGAGGCGCCGCCACCGCGTCCCGCGGTCCCAAAGTTCAATTGGCGGCTCGAGCGGCCACTCGGCTGGATCCTGCTGGCCGGTTTGCTGTTACGACTGGCCTTGTTCGGCGCCGTTTGGCTGCATTCGCCCGATCTTTCGGCAACCCATTATCCCGACTCG
The DNA here is from genome assembly GCA_035503215.1 of Pirellulales bacterium. GTDB lineage: Bacteria > Planctomycetota > Planctomycetia > Pirellulales > PALSA-1355 > DATJTR01. Next base: position 4,173 of record DATJTR010000477.1, on the reverse strand, counting down.
AGCGGATATCTCGATCCGGCCGCATCGCTGGTTGCGCATGGCGAATTCAGTCGTGGCGGCGTTCCCGAGCTACTCCGCACGCCCGGCTATCCGCTGCTGTTGGCCATCGGCACCGCGCTCGGACACGTCGAGCTGGTCACCGTGCTGTTGCAGACGCTGCTTAGCCTGGTGACGATCGCCGCGGTTTATTACATCGCCCTGTCGCTGACCGGCAACCGCCGCGCGGCGATCGTGGCCGCCGGGCTATTCGCGATCGAACCGCTGTCCCTCATTTACACGTCCTATCTGATGGCCGAAACGCTCTTCGGCTGCCTGGTGGCGTTGATGGTGGCGGCGCTGGTCCGCTATGGCCGTAGCGATTCATTCATTCCGCTCGTGCTCGGTGCCGCACTGTTGGCCGCTGCCACGCTGGTGCGACCGATCAGCTATTTTCTACCGCCGCTGGTGGCGTTGGCCCTGCTCGGCCGCGGCATCCTGCGGGCCGAAACGCGACAGCGGGCCATGATCGCCGCGCTCTTGTTCCTGGTCGTGTCGCACGGGCCGGCCGTCGCCTGGCGAACCCGGAACTGGCTGGTCGCCGGTTACAACGGCTATTCGGCCGTCAGTGCGCTCAACATGTATTACTTTCAAGGCGCGTCGGTGGTCGCGGCCCTGAAACACGAATCGCTCGAAGAGGCGCAGCGCGAATTTGGCGGCTTTTCGGTCGATTTCATTCCCGAGCGGTTCTACGAACTGCATCCCGAGCTGCGCTCCGCCTCGCAGGCCGAAATCTACCGCTTCATGCAGCGCGCCGGCAGCAAGCTAGTCCGCGAGAATCCGCTCGTCTATGCCAAGGTCCATCTGCGCGGCCTGACCACGCTGCTACTCAACCCCGGCGCGCCCGATTTGCTCGCTTTGCTGCGCCGCCTGCCCAACAGCCTGATCCGCGAACACCGCGTGGAGTCGGGGTTGTGGGACATCGTGGTGCAAATGCACCGCCAGACCCCGAGCATCCTCTACACGAACCTGGTTTTGGCCGGCGTCCTGGGACTCATCTATCTTGCCGCCACGGTCGGCTGCCTGGGTTTCGTCAGGCGGCCAAATTGGCAGCTCGTGCCGGTATTGCTGGTGGCCGGCTATCTCTTGGCCATCGCCGGCGGGCCGACCTGCATCGCGCGGCTGCGCGCTCCGGCGATGCCCCTGGCCTGCGTTCTGTCGGGGGTCGGCGTGGCCGAACTGCTCCGCTTGCGCAAAGGCCGCTCGAGCAACGACAGCCGCAACAACGATCCGAGGCAACAGCCCGACGAAGCCGACTTCGCCGCCTGGGCGGCGGAAGTCGCCACCATGCGCCGGGCCACGGCCGCAGCTCCGGTTGCCGCGATCCCCGGCAAGTTCGACTCCAGCGAGCAGTTCAGCTAACCCAAGGACACTGGCATGTCGATTTGCGAAATCGAACCGCTCCCCGCCGCCGATGCGTCGGGCCTGGAGCTTGCTCCTTTGGCAAGTGCGACCCTCGCGCCGGCGGCCGACTTGCCGCTCGTGGTGCAAATGGCCCGCTATCTCGTCGTGGGCGGGGTGGCATTCGTGGCCGATTTCGGGGCCCTGTACGTGCTCACCGAGTTTGGCCACATCCATTATCTCGAATCGGCGGCCATCGCCTTCCTGTTCGGCATGGCGGTGAACTACGTGCTAAGCGTGTCTTGGGTCTTCCAGGTCCGCGCGGTCAAAAGTCAACGTCTTGAGTTTCTGCTGTTCGCCCTCATCGGCCTGGTCGGCCTGGGATTCAACCAACTGCTGCTGCGCGGGCTGACCGAAGGTCTCGCTGTCTACTACCTGCACGCCAAATTGATCACGACCGGGGTGGTCCTGGCCTGGAATTTCGCGGCGCGCAAGCTGCTCTTGTTCACTTCGCCGCGCCCAAGCGGCACCGAGGAGCCCGTTCACTCATGAAATCGCCTCGCACTCCACGCCACGCCGTGATCATCGGCGCCGGCCCGGCCGGGCTGACCGCCGCCTACGAATTGCTGACCCGCACCGACGTCGTCCCCATCGTGCTCGAAAAGAGCCGCTACATGGGGGGCATTTCGCGCACGGTCAACTACAAAGGCAACCGCATCGACATCGGCGGCCACCGCTTCTTTTCCAAATCCGACCGGGTGATGGATTGGTGGCTGAAATTCATGCCGATCGCCGACTCGGCCACGACGCACGAAATCACCTATCAACGCTCGACCCGCAGCGTGGCCGGAAACGCCGACGCCGGCGACGCCGATCGGGTGATGCTGGTCCGCAACCGCAAATCGCGAATTTACTTTCTGCGGCGGTTCTTTACCTATCCGATCACGCTCAGCAAAGACACCGTGCTCAAGCTCGGCCTGCTGCGCACGCTGCGCATCGGCCTCAGCTACATCTACAGCGTGCTCCGCCCGATCCGCAATGAAAAGAACCTGGAGCAGTTCTTCATCAACCGCTTCGGCCGCACGCTCTACCGCACGTTCTTCAAGTCGTACACCGAAAAGGTCTGGGGCGTTCCCTGCCACGAAATCAGCGCCGAATGGGGCGCGCAGCGGATCAAGGGATTGTCGATCCTCAAAACCCTCAAGCACGCGCTGGGCAAACTGCTGAATCGCCGCGGCGGCGACCTGGCCCAAAAATCGACCGAAACGTCCCTCATCGAGCGGTTCTTGTATCCCAAATTCGGCCCCGGCCAGATGTGGGAAACCGTGGCCGCCGAAGTCGTGGCCCGCGGCGGCCGCATCGTCACCGGCGCCGAAGTCCGCCGCTTGCACCTGGATGGCAACCGCGTCACCCATGTCGAAGTCGCCGACTCGGCGACTGGCCAGGCGACGCTCTTTAGCGGCGATTTCTTCTTTTCGACCATGCCGGTCAAGGAATTGATCGCTTCGCTCGACACGCCCGTTCCGGCCAACGTCCGCGAAGTCGCCGGCGGTTTGCTCTATCGCGATTTCATCACCGTCGGCTTGCTCGTCGACAAGCTGCTGGTCAGCGAGGAGACTCCGGCTGGCAAAAAATTGATCGAAGACAATTGGATCTACATCCAAGAGCCCGACGTGCAGGTCGGCCGCTTGCAGATCTTCAACAACTGGAGCCCGGCCATGGTCGCCGACCCCAGCAAAGTGTGGATCGGCATGGAGTATTTCTGCTACGAGACCGATCCGATTTGGCGGCAATCGGACGAAGAGATGACGCGCCTGGCGATCGGCGAGCTGGAAAAGATCGGCATCATCCGCTCGGTTGACGTCCGCGACTCGACCGTGCTCCGCATGCCCAAAACCTACCCGGCCTACTTTGGCGCCTACGAACGGTTCGGCGAAGTCCGGGAGTACGTCGACTCGCTGGAAAACCTGTTCCTCGTCGGCCGCAACGGCATGCACAAGTACAACAACCAAGACCACTCGATGCTCACGGCCATGGTGGCCGTCGACAACATCGCGGCCGGCATCACCGACAAAGCGAACCTGTGGGACGTGAACACCGAACAGGAGTATCACGAACACAGCCGGCAGCCCGAACCGAAGCAGCCCCGGCCCGAACAGCCGAACGCGGCCGACACAGCGCTTGCCGACTCAACCGCCGAGCGCCCCGTTGCCGCAAGGGTGTAAACCGCGGCGGTTCCGGACCGCCCGCCTACCTCAAAAACGTCCTTTCGACGCGACGTCCATGGCCACACGCTCAGCCGGTCCCTTGGCGCTGTTCATTTCGCAGCTTGGCTGCGGCGGGGCGGAACGTGTCGCCGTCAATCTGCTGCGGGCAGCCACGGATCGCGGCATTCCGATCGATCTCTTGCTGGCCCGGGCCGAAGGGCCGCTGTTGGCCGAAGTCCCCCGCGAGGTGCGGGTCATCGACCTCGGCGTCGCGCGCTTGCAGCGGGCGATTCCCAAGATCGCTCTCTACCTGCGGCGCGAGCGGCCGCGAGCCGTGATTTCGCACATCACGCATGCCAATCTCGTCTGCTTGATCGCCCGCCTGCTGGCCTGCACCAGAACGCCACTGGTGGCGGTGGAGCACAACACGTTTTCGGCCATGCGCGCAGCCGGCGGCGTGCGGCCGCGCGTCGAGCGGCTGGCCCGACTGTTGTATCCTTGGGCCGATCACCTTGTCGGCGTTTCCGGTGGCGTTTCGCGCGACGTGGCCGACTGTCTCGGTTTGCCGGCCGCACAGGTGCGCACGATT
>DATJTR010000476.1:0-3584 GCA_035503215.1 Pirellulales bacterium | reverse complement strand
CGCATTCTCGTCGATGATGTGAAACTCGGCTGGGAGCAAGCCTGGGACCTGACGCGCCGCACCCTCGCTTACACCAATCACACGCTCTTGCCCGAAGCCCTGGAAAAATGGCCGATCAGCTTCTTCGAGATGATCCTGCCGCGTCATTTAGAAATCCTCTACGAGATCAATCGCCGATTTCTCAACGAAGTGCGGGCGCGTTTCCCCGCAGACGAGGCACGGGTTGAACGCATGAGTCTTTTCGACGGCGACGGCGAGTCCAAGCAGGTGCGCATGGCTAACTTGGCCATCGTCGGTACGCATAGCACCAACGGCGTCGCCGAGATTCATTCGCGGCTCTTGCGCACGCGCGTCGTCAAGGATTTCGCCGAGATGTATCCGGAGCGCTTCAGCAACAAGACCAACGGCGTGACGCCGCGGCGTTGGCTGCTGTCCGCCAAGGCCGAATTGGCCCGCCACATCACCGAGGCCATCGGCGACGGCTGGATCACCGATCTGGGTCAGCTGCGCCGCCTGGCCCCCCTGGCCGACGATAGCGCCTTCCAAGCCGGCTTCCGCAAGGCCACGCGCAGTCTCAAGGCCCGCTTCGCCGACTGGGTGAAAACCGCCACCGGCGAGCAAGTCGATCCCGACACGCTCTTCGACAGCCAAGTCAAACGCATCCACGAGTACAAGCGGCAGCTCTTGAACGTGCTGCACATCCTCATTCTCTACGATCGCCTGCGCCGCGATCCCAAGTACGACGCGCCGCCGCGCACTTTCTTCTTCGCCGGCAAAGCGGCGCCGGCCTATCGCTTGGCCAAGCTCATCATCAAGCTCATCAACAGCGTCGCCGCCGTCATCGACAGCGATCCCGCGGTGAAGGGGCGCTTGAAGGTGCTGTTCTTGCCCGATTACAACGTGACGTTGGCCGAACGTCTCATCCCGGCCAGCGACGTGTCGGAGCAGATTTCGACCGCGGGCTACGAAGCCAGCGGCACCGGCAACATGAAATTCATGATGAACGGCGCACTTACCATCGGCACGCGCGACGGCGCCACCATCGAGATGGCCCAGGAAGCCGGCGAGGACAATTTCTTTCTCTTCGGCCTGACGGCGGAGCAAGTCCTCAACAACCGCAGCTGGTACAACCCGCAATGGCACTACGAACGCGAACCGCAGACGCGCGCGGCCCTCGATCTGATTTTCAGTGATTATTTCAGCCGCGACCAGCCCGGCATCTTCGCGCCGATCCGCGAAACGCTCTTGACCAAGGGCGATTTCTACATGCACCTGGCCGACCTGACCGCCTACGTCCGGACGCAGGAGCGCGTCGGCAAGCTCTACGGCGATGGGGCCGCTTGGACTCATAAAGCGATCCTGAATGTGGCCCATTCCGGCAAGTTTTCCAGCGACCGCAGCATTCGGGAGTATGCCGAGGACATCTGGAAGGCGAAACCGTGTCCGGTGGAGTAGAGATGCAGTGATTCTTCCTGGTGTTTTTTCGTTAGCCCAGCCCTGAAGGGCTGGGCTAACGAATAACACCAGGACCTTATTACGGCACCTCGGAGCAGGTCGGTCTGGCACCGAATCGACAACAAGCAGTTCGCCGGGAAGATTAAACGGAGGCAATTTCATGACGATACACCCGCTGGCAGGCAAACCCGCCCCCGCCAACTTGCTCATCGACGTGGCCCGCCTGGAACGCGATTATCACCAGCGCCGGCCAAACCTCGACGATGCGGCGCAACTGGTCAGCTTCGGCACGAGCGGCCATCGCGGCACACCGCTGGACGGCACCTTCACCGAGGCCCACATTCTCGCCATCACGCAAGCCATCTGCGAATATCGCAGACAAAAACAGATCGACGGCCCGCTGTTCATGGGCAAGGACACGCACGCCGCCTCCGGCCCCGCTCAGCGCACCGCCCTGGAAGTGTTGGCCGCCAACGGCGTCGAAACCATCATCCAGCGCGACGACGACTTCACGCCCACGCCGGTCGTATCGTGGGCCATTCTCGTTTACAACAAGGGTCGCAGCGACCATCGCGCCGACGGCATCGTCATCACGCCGTCGCACAATCCGCCGGAGGACGGCGGCTTCAAGTACAATCCGCCCAACGGCGGACCCGCCGACACCGACATTACCAACGGGGTGCAGGACCGCGCCAACGCTCTGCTCCGCGCCGGCAACAAAGACGTGAAGCGCATCCCCTACGAATCCGCCCTCAAAGCAAGCACGACGCACGCCGACGATTTCGTCCTGCCCTACGTCAAGGACCTCGCCAACGTCATCGACATGGAAGCGATTCGTGCGGCGGGACTGAAGCTCGGCGTCGATCCGCTCGGCGGCGCGACGGTGCATTACTGGGGGCCGATCAAGGACATCTACGGTCTGAATATCACCGTCGTCAATTCCACGGTCGATCCGCGCTTCGCTTTCATGACGGTCGATCACGACGGCAGAATCCGCATGGATTGCTCCAGCCCCTACGCGATGGCGAAGCTGGTCGGTCTGAAAGATCAGTACCGCGTCGCTTTCGGCAACGATCCCGATTCCGACCGTCACGGCATCGTCACACCGTCGGCGGGGTTGATGAATCCCAATCATTTTCTGGCGGTGGCGATTCGCTATTTGCTGACGCATCGTCCGAATTGGCCGGCGAAAGCGGCGGTCGGCAAGACGCTGGTGAGCAGCAGCATGATCGACCGCGTGGTCAAGGATCAGGGTCGAATGCTGTGCGAAGTGCCGGTCGGTTTCAAGTGGTTTGCGCCGGGGCTGTTCGACGGCTCCATCTGCTTCGGCGGCGAAGAAAGCGCCGGCGCCAGCTTCCTACGCCACGACGGCACGGTTTGGACCACCGACAAAGATGGCCCGATCATGGACCTACTCGCCGCCGAAATCACGGCGCGAACGGACAAAGATCCCGGCGAACACTACCAAGAATTGACGCGAAAGTTCGGCTCGCCCTGCTACACGCGCATCGACGCCCCGGCCACGCCGGAGCAAAAGGCGGCGCTGAAAAAACTGTCGCCGGAGATGGTGACGGCGACGACGTTGGCCGGCGAGCCGATCGCGAACAAGCTGACAAAAGCGCCCGGCAACAACGCCGCCATCGGTGGACTGAAGGTGGTATCCGCCAGCGGCTGGTTCGCCGCTCGGCCGTCCGGCACCGAGAACATCTACAAGATCTACGCCGAGAGCTTCAGGGACGAGAAACATCTGCAAGCGATCGTCGCAGAGGCGCAAGAAATCGTCGGCCGTGCCTTGTCGTGAGTACCTAACAGGAACTCGGCAAAGAAAAGCATGTCCGCAACCGTGAGCTTGGTATCCCGGACCCTATGGAAGAAGCAGGCTGCCCCATGACACCCGATCAGATCATCGAGAAACTGGAGCCATGGTTGGCGAAGCAGCGGCGTTCTGCGTGGAGGCCGGTCGCAGAGCAAGGCGACGGGCCTTCTACTGCGTCGAAGTTTTGCGGCGCCCCCTGGATCGGCCCGGATACTCCTTGGCCCGTTTGCGGCAGTTGCAAAAAGCCGCTGCAACTCTTCCTCCAACTTGATCTGGATGATCTGCCGGAAGAACTCGGCCAGCGGTTCGGGAC
>DATJTR010000475.1:0-2947 GCA_035503215.1 Pirellulales bacterium | reverse complement strand
CGGGTTTCGCGGACTGTCGGCCGGCTTGAGCCACTCGGCTGGCACGTCAACCGGTTCCAGGTCGTGCCCGGTTCGCCCCAACAACACCGAGTTGGGCTGGTGCAACTGATAAACGACCGAAGCCTCGCTGCCGTTGATTTCGGCCCATTCGTGGCCGTAGCCGTTGCGACCGTAGCCCTTGGCCAGCGTGGTTCCTTCCCACACGCCGGTGGCGCCCGAAGTGAAATGGCCGATGATGCTCGACCAATCGTCGACGTCCGAGGGAGGACAGACGCCGCCGTCGGCGGTACGAGTGCGGGGAGCGAAGCGGGCGACCGCCCCGCACAGCGACTCGATCCGGCCCAGCAGGTCTTGGGCGAAATCGATGCGGTGGATCGTCATGTCGAATAGATCGCCTGCTCCGGCCTTGTCCTTATATTGCCGCCAACCCCAGCTCGTTTCGGGCCAATCCAAGAATCGCTGGCTACGGAAATGCCGCGGTTCGCCGATCGCCCCACTGCCGAGCAGATGTTTCAGGTAGCGCATCGCCGGCGCGAATCGATAGGTGAAGGCCGTCATGTGAACCAGGCCGGCATCGCGGACGGCGTGATACATCTCGCGCACTTCGGCGGCATTGAGCCCCAGGGGCTTTTCGCACATCACGTGCTTGCCGCCGCGAGCCGCGGCCAACACGATCGGATGGTGCGTGAAATTGGGGGTGGCGATGATGACCGCATCGACTTCCGGATCGGCGCACAGCACCGCGGGATCGGTCGTCACACGGTCGATTCCCCATTGGCTGCGGCGCTGGTCGAGCAGCGCGGTGCTGGTATCGCAAGCGGCGACGAGCTGGGCCCGCCGATCGAGCCGGATGCCGGGGACATGATGATAATCGCTTACCGCGCCGGCTCCGATGATGCCGATGCGCACCGGGCGGTCGACGCCGAAGGGTCGAGGGTGGGCGTTCATGACGTGCCGACGCTTGGGGATGACGACAGCACGAACAAAAAAAGGCCGCAAAGGGCGGGATTTTCGCGGTGCTGCGAGGGCATTTCGGGCAGCCAAGAGCCTACGGGTTTTGTACCCTGCCCACAAGAGCCCTGGCCAACGGCGCGCGATTGCACCCCTCGGGCTCTGGCGGCACAATTGGAGCGCAGGGATCGCCCGGAAGCCCGCCTGGCACGCCGGCCACGACATACACGAAGGAGTTTGGCATGGGACGCCCGCTCACGCTGTTTACCGGCCAATGGGCCGATCTGCCCTTGTCCGACATGGCCCGCAAGGCCGCCGAATTTGGCTACGACGGGCTGGAATTGGCCTGCTGGGGAGACCACTTCGACGTCGGCCGGGCGCTGGCCGAAGACGGCTATTGCGCCGCTCAGCGGGACGTGCTCGAGCGGCACGAGTTGGGCGTTCATGCGGTCAGCGCGCATCTGGTCGGCCAGGCGGTTCTCGACCGCATCGACGAACGCCATCAGGCAATTCTGCCGGCCCATGTTTGGGGAGACGGCGATCCGGCCGGCGTGAACCAGCGGGCCTGCGAAGAGCTGAAGAACACGGCCCGGGCAGCGCAAAAACTGGGGGTGGAAGTCGTCAACGGCTTCACCGGCTCGAGCATCTGGCATTTGCTGTACGCTTTTCCGCCGCTCTCGACGGCTGCCATCGATGCGGGCTTCGACTTGTTGGCCGAACGCTTCAATCCGATTCTCGACGTGTTTGGCGAGTGCGGCGTGCGATTCGCGCTCGAGGTCCATCCGACCGAAATCGCCTTCGACCTGTATTCGGCCGAGCGAGCGCTGAAGGCTCTCGACGGCCGAGAAGAATTCGGCTTCAACTTCGACCCCAGTCACCTCTTGTGGCAAGGAATCGATCCGGTCGAGTTTCTGCGGGCGTTTCCCGAGCGGATCTATCACGTGCACATCAAAGACGCGGTCGTCGCGCTCGGTGGCCGCAGCGGCATTTTGGGCAGCCACTTGCCGTTCGGCGATCCGCGCCGCGGTTGGGAATTTCGCTCGCCGGGCCGAGGGGGCGTCGATTTCGAACAGATTATCCGCACGCTCAATCAGATCGGCTACAGCGGCCCCCTATCGGTCGAGTGGGAAGACTCGGGCATGGACCGCGAAGCGGGGGCCAAAGAGGCCTGTCAATTCGTGCGCAATCTCGATTTTGCGCCGAGCACCGCCCAGTTCGATGCCGCGTTCGCCGAAAACTGACGCCGAGGACTGAACGGGAAGGTCGCCGCGCGGCTGGCATTGGACCGTCAGCCGAATTGACGAATCAATTTGTCGAGCCGGCGCCGATAGCTGAAATGCTCGACTTCGATCGCGTGCCGCGGCGACTTGACGTAACGGATCGGACCCGCGCCGTTCGTTTCGGCCAAGCTTTTCAGACGGCGAAACCAAGCGGCTTTGCGCGGCGCGCGTCGCGTGGCCAGCACGAACCGGGCGATTAACTGCGCCTGGCGATCGACCAGCCCCCACAATCCGCTGTCGGGCTGAATCAAGCCGGCCACGAACAGATTGTCGAAACGCGGATGAAACGCGTGCAGAAACAGCCCGGGCCGATCGTCTTGCCAGTTCAGATGGGCCGGATCGATGAAGGGAATCGTGATGCGAAAACCGGTCGCGTGGACGAGCACGTCGATCGCTTCGCTGCTGCCGTCGACGAACCTTACTCGGTCGCCGGCCAGGGCGGCGACGTTTGGTTTGACGCGGATGCGCCCGTGACCGACATAGTAGAGCATTTGCGAATTGATGATCGGATGGGTTTCGAACAGCTTGTGATCGGCGGGAGGCAAGCCGTACGCCTCGGGCCGGCCCAGCGCGATTCGCACAGCCCGCCCGGCCAACAAGCGACGCATGACCAGCGGCAACCGCCAACGCAAAAACTTCTCACCGCACTGGTCGGTCGGCTGGCCATAGATGAACTTTGGCAAGTAATGGTAGCCGCGGCGCAGGCTGTGGAATGT
>DATJTR010000474.1:0-4014 GCA_035503215.1 Pirellulales bacterium | reverse complement strand
CCCAGCTCGATCCGCAGGTCGTAATAGATCATCGTTCGACGAACTTCGGGATCGCGGTCAATCGACTCCCCTTGCCAGCGGCCGTAGAGGCCGACGACGACATTCCCGCGGTTCCACAAGCCGGCGCCCATGTGTAGCTCGTGACCAAAGCTTTCCAAGCGGGGCTCGTAATTTGGGCGGAAGAAGCTCATGGCCCGGCCGCTCGACCAATGCTGAAAATCGGGAGAGAAGAACGCCGTCATAGCCCGGCCGGCGTCGAGCCCTTCGGGCCGGTGGCCCCCTGCCCGGCCTAAGTTCTGGCCCGAGACGTAATACAGATCGCCAAAACGGATCAGCGACGTGTTCTCGAAATGCCCCTTCGTGAACTCTTCGGTGCTGGCCAGCCGCCAGCGCAAGCCGTCGGGGCTGACCGCAGTGGCCGCGGTACTGTGCCTTTGCTTGGGCAAGAACGCGATATAGACCATTTTGTAGCGCCGCTCGGGATCGGGATCGGCGTCGTCGCGCAGCACGCTGACAAAATCGTTGGCCACCGCGTAGGGATGGTCGGCCGGCTCGATGCTCACCAGATTGTTGTCGCGGCTGCCGCGGAACTCGACCAAGCCCAGATTTGGACGCTCCCAGTGAATGCCGTCGGTGCTTTCGGCATAGGCGATCGGTCGCCGCGGCGGAAACGTATCTGCCTTGAACTTCGTTTCGGGCTGGGGAGCGGCGATGTACCACATCCGCAGCTTGCCGCCATCTTCGAACACAGTGCCGTACATCAATACTCCGTTCGTGTCGACGCTGCCCGGCGGACCGGCTGTCAGAACCGGATTGCCCGGATAGCGATCGGGTCGCACTAGCGTGAGCCGTAGATTATCGCGCCAGGGAAGGGATTGATCGTCGAAGCTGAAATAGACGATTTCGTCGCTGGCGGCCGAAGCTGCCTGCAGGGTGCTCGTCGAGCAGCCGCAGCCGAGCGCGAGGGCAGCCAACATCCAGGCCGGCGCAAGAGTAAAACGAAGGTGGAACATTCTGGGCACCTCAAGCGGGGGTGATGATTGAGGTTTGCGGTTAGGGCTGCGGTGGGCACGCCGATCCGAATGGCGATTTCGCGCCGGTGGGTGGCAGCACGCGAGCAAGAGCCATCATAATCGGCGGTCGGGGCCGGGAATAGGAATTCCCCGCTCTCTCCCCACGCGAAGCTAGCTGGTGGAGCGGGTGCCTAGGACGTCGTCGAGGCAGGCATGGCCTGCCGGGCGGCAGCCAGTGCCCCGTGAACGACGACCAGTTCGCCCAGCGCGGCCGGCTCGATACGATAGGAGCCAATTTGTGGCGGAAAGACGTACCGCTCGACTTCGCGCCGCAGCGGGGCGAAAAACAGCGATTCGTCCATCAGCGACACCCCGCCTCCGACAACGACGACGCCCGGCGAAATCAGCGTGATCACCTGGGCGATACCCCAGCCCAGCACGCGGCAGGCATGTTCGAGCACCTCGCGGGCGATTCCGTTGCCATCGGCGGCAGCTTCAGCGACGATCTTGGCCGTGAGCTGTTCGATTTGCCCCCCTGCCCGGCTGCGCAGATCGGCCGCGAATTCCTCCTCGGGATCGACGGCCGTGGCCAGCCATTGCCGCACGGCTTCGGGCCGGCGCGCATTGCGCCGCGAGGCGAGCGGAATCAGTGGCTGCGTGGCCGGATCGGCAATGCGCGATTGAGCCAGGTCGGCGATTCCCCAGCCGCTGGCGATCGACTCGATCGTTTCGTCTGGCCGATCGGCGTGCAGACCGGGGCGCAAATGGCCGATTTCAGCCACGCCCAGCCCCTGGCCGTGGAAGATCTGACCGTCGATCACCAAACCGCCGCCGACGCCGGTGCCGACGGTCACGTAGAAGACGACTCGTTGGCCGCGGCCGGCGCCGAATCGTGCTTCGGCCAGCGCGGCCGCATCGCAGTCGTTTTCGATCCGGGTCGGCAGACCAAGTTTCTCTTGGCACCAGCGGGCGAGCTCGAAATTGTCCCACCCCTCGATCTGATGGCTTTTGATCAGCCGGCCAGCTTCTGAATCGACCGGGCCGCCGAAGCCGACGCCGATGCCAGTTACCCGATGGCGAGTGATGAGCGCCGGGGCCGCCGCCGCGATTTGCCGCAAGATTCCTTCGTTGCCGGCCGCCGGATCGATGGCCAGTCGTTCCAAGGCGATCATCGGCGCGCCATCGCCGCGACCTACGCCCAATTGCAACTTGGTGCCGCCGGATTCGATCCCCAAAAACATAAGTCAACACACTGTTTTAAGTGGTGCGAGTGAAAATCACTCGAAGCAGTCGAGCCACCGCACGGCGCCGAGCATCTGGTGGGCGGCGGTACGAACGCCGCGCGGCTCAACCGTGACGACCGACACGATTGATGCGGGCGAAGACGTCGTTCAGAACCCAATGGAAGAGGCACAAGTGAATGCTTTCGACCATGCCCATGTCGTCGAGCGGGACGTGCAAGCCAGCTTGCGCCAAGGTGCGCAGCTTGCCGCCGTTATAGCCCGTGAGCCCGAACGTTTTCAGGCCGTGGCGGTTGGCCCAATCGACGGCAGCCAGGACATTGGGGCTGTTGCCCGATCCGCTAATGGCCAGGACCAGATCGCCGGCACTCCCGTAGTTCATCAGTTGTTGGACGAAGATCTGGTCGTAACCGACGTCATTGCCGACGGCCAGGATCCAGCCCTGGTTGTCGGTAAGGCTGAGGACCTTGAGACGCTTTTTCGATTCGTCTTTGAGGTCTTCGGGCTTGAGCAGGCTTTTGCCGAGATCTTCGGCCATGTGGCTGGCGGTGGTGCCGGAGCCACCGTTGCCGAAGATGAACAGGTATTTTCCGTTTTTCCAAGCGTCGTAGACCAGGTCGGCCCAATGCTGCATTTCGGCGAGATTGGTGCGATCGAGTTCGGTCTTCAAACGCTCGACGTAAGCGTCGTGGGCCAGAGTGGCTCCGAGCATAAATTCACTCTTGAGGGGGCGGGAAATTGGGCAGTTCTTAGCGTGCCTCAGTTTACCGGAGCCCGAGGCGGCCGACCAGCCGAGCCCGCCCCGGCCGGCGTTTTCTTTCCGCCAGGAACCTTCTACATTGGTCGCTGCCCGGACGGCAGACACCATCCACACTCCCCGACAGAAGCCCGACGCGCATGACCTCGATTTCGCAGCAGCCCGGCTTGTTGCCCCGATCCGGTGCCAGCGAATACCGGCGATGGCTCGTGGTGGCGCTGCTTTTGGCGATCAACCTTTTGAATTACGTCGACCGCTACGTACTGGCGGCCGTCGAACCGCACATTCGCGAAGATCTGTTCCCTGAGGGCGCAAAGAACATCAACGCACTGATGGGCTTTCTGCCCACGGCGTTCCTACTGAGCTACATGGTCGCCGCCCCGCTGTTCGGCTGGCTAAGCGACCGGATGAACCGTTGGTGGATCATTTCCGGCGGCGTGATCGTGTGGAGCTTGGCCTCTGGGGGCTCCGGGTTGGCGAGCACCTACGCTATGTTGCTCGTGACACGATTATTCATCGGCGTTGGCGAGGCGGCGTATGGGCCCGCGGCCCCCACCGTGCTGGCCGATTTGTTTCCAGTTGAGCGACGGGGGCGAATTCTGTCGCTATTCTACGTGGCCATTCCGGTCGGCAGTGCGCTCGGGTTTTTGCTGGGGGGGGTGATGGCCGATCGGTTCGGCTGGCGCACGGCGTTCTATCTGTCGATGCCGCCTGGGATCCTGCTGGGCCTCGTGTGCCTGGCGATCCGCGATCCCCGTCGGCATTCGCCGGCCGCCGCACGGTCGGTTTCGCAGGGCGAGCAGCACAGCCTGCGCGATTACATGGGTTTGGCTCGAATTCCGTCGTACGTGATCAACACGTTGGCAATGGCGGCCATGGTGTTTGCCCTAGGGGCGGTGGCGTTTTGGATGCCGAACTATATCTATCGCTTCCGCCGGGAGGATTTGCCGCCGGGCGTCGAGCCGAGCCTGGAACACGTGAACATGATTTTTGGCGCGATCAC